>DVMZ01000171.1 GCA_018714725.1 Candidatus Scatosoma pullistercoris | reverse complement strand
CCCGATCCCCCGTCTTTTTCAGCACGCGGATCCCGGCGGCATAATCCACGCCGTCCTCTTTTTTCTGCCTGCCCGCACCCAGAAGCACCGCCGCCGTCCCGTATGCTTCGGTGTCGATGCGCCGGATAAATCCCGCGCAATCCGCCCGGACGATTTTCGAGCAGGCGGCGCGGGGAAAGAGCGTCGTATCGTCCACCCATTCGACATTGCCGCCTTGCGCCGCCGCCATTTCCTTAAATTTCCGGAACGCCGCGCCGCTTTCCACCGCCCTTTCGCAAGCCGTGCGGCATTCTTCCGGGCTTCCCATACCGGCCAGATACAGCATGCGGGAAGCGAGCTCCAGCGTCAGTTCGGTATAATCCTCCGGCGCCCGCCCTTGCAGACATTCGATCGCCTCGATCACTTCGAGGGAATTGCCCACCGCATTGCCGAGCGGGGCATCCATGTCTGTAATGAGCGCCGTCACTTTCTTTCCGCAGCTCTTCGCAATGCGCACCATCAGCTCCGCGAGGGCGCGCGCGTCCGCCTCCGTCTTCATAAAGGCGCCGCTGCCGCATTTGACGTCCAGCACCAGACAATCGATTCCCTCCGCCAGCTTTTTCCCGAGAATGCTGGCGGCGATCAGTTCCTTTCTGTCCACCGTCGCGGTCACGTCGCGGAGCGCATACAGTTTCTTGTCCGCGGGCGCGAGCGAATTTGTCTGCCCGATGATCGAACAGCCCACTCTTTCTACAACGGAGCAAAATTCCGACTCGGAGAGATTCGTGCGGTATCCCTCGATGGATTCCAGTTTATCCAGCGTTCCGCCCGTGTGACCCAGGCCCCGGCCGCTCATCATTGCCACCCGCAGTCCGCAGGCCGCCGCAATGGGCGCCACGGCCAACGAAACGCCGTCTCCCACCCCGCCCGTGGAATGTTTGTCGGCCGTCACGCCAACCCCTTCCGCGCCGAAATCCAGCACTTTTCCCGAATGCACGATCGCGTCCGTCAAAGCCACGGTTTCGTCAAACGACAGACCGCGAAGGTATGCCGCCATTAAAAATGCGGCAGCCTGGTAATCCGGAATACTCCCTTCCGTGTATCCCCGGACGAAAAATCCGATCTCTTCCCTCGTCAGTTCCTCGCCGTCCCGTTTCCGGCGGATGATGTCGCAGGCCCTCATCTCTTTTCCCCCTCCTTCCGTTTCTCTTTTCCGATTCTTCTACCGCGCTTGGGCGCCCTCTTTTGTCTTTCCGCACACTTTCCCGTTTGCTCAGCTTTTATCTGCGCTTTTGTCCGCGCTTTGTTCAGCGGTCTCCCAGGAATTCGCCCCGAAGGACTGCGGCAATAATTCGCCCAAAGTAACTTCCTTCACCTCGGAAAACCGGAATTTTCCGTCTTTTTCGTCCCCCGCGGCGAGAATCACCCGAAAAGTCTCCTCGCAGAATTCCCGGAACAGTTGCCGGCAGACCCCGCAGGGCGGACAAAATCCGAATTGCGATTTTCCCTCCGTCCTGCCGATCACCGCAACGGCGGCAAAACGGCGTTCCCCTTCCGAGACCGCCTTGCACAGCGCCGTCCGCTCCGCACAGCAAGTGGGAGAAAAGGAAGCGCTTTCCACATTGCAGCCCGTGTATATTTTCCCCGTCTCCGAAAGCAACGCCGCCCCTACCCGGAAACGGGAATAGGGCGCATAAGCGTTCTCCCCCGCTTTGGCCGCCGCTTCGAGAAGCTCTGCCGCGGTGACGGCCCCTTTCAGAACTTCGCCGAGCGCCTCTTTTTCGCGGATTTCTTGAGCTGTTTTGTTTTCTTTTTCCGGGATTTTCGTCCGTTCAGCCCGTTTAATTGTCGTTTTATCTGTTTTCATCGCAACCCTGCCCCTTTGCTTTTTTACAAAATCCCCTTTTGTCCCCGTTCCTGTTTTTCTTTTTTCAGCCGTTTTTTCTCAAAAGGGGCAAAAAACTTTCCCCTGCGCCGCCCCGGAGCCCGAACAGATCGAGCACCGAAGCTGAGACGTCCGAAAACCGGCGCACGCCGAGATCGGTTCCGCCCGGAAGAGAAGGGGAATACACCAGCAAAGGAACGTCCTCCCGGGAATGATCGGTGCCGGAAGCGGCGGGATCGCAGCCGTGATCGGCGGTGATCATCAGAACATCCTCCGGCCGGAGAACGGACAAAAATCCGCCCAGCCAGTCGTCAAACCGGGCAACGGCCGAAGCATACCCGTCCACATCGTTCCTGTGGCCGTATTTTTCGTCGAAATCGACGAGATTGACGAAGCAAAGCCCGCGAAATTCCCGCTTTGCGCACCGCATGGTCTTGGCCATGCCGTCGTCGTTGCCGGCATTGACGCCGAGATTTTCCGTCAATCCCCGCCCCGCGAAAATATCTCCGATCTTGCCGACACCGAGGACATCCAGCCCCGCTCCTTTGAGACGGTCGAGTAAAGTCGCTCCGGGAGGCGGGAGGGAGAAATCATGACGGCGGGAAGTCCGGTAAAAATTCCCCGGCATTCCCGCAAACGGCCGGGCGATCACCCGCCCGACCCCGTTTTCGCCCGTCAGCATCGCGCGGGCAATGCGGCAATATCCGTACAGCTCCTCCACGGGCACTTTCTCTTCGTGCGCCGCAATCTGGAACACGCTGTCCGCCGAAGTATAGACAATCAGCTTCCCCGTGCGGAGATGTTCCTCGCCGTAATCGCGGATGACTTCAGTCCCGGAATACGGCCTGTTGCAGAGCACTCCCCGGCCCGTACGCCTTTCAAACTCCGAAATCACCTCTTCGGGGAATCCTTCCGGATAAGTGGGAAAAGGCGCGTCGGAGATCAGCCCCGCGAGCTCCCAATGCCCCGTCGTCGTATCCTTGCCCTTGCTTTCCTCCCGCAATCTGGCAAAAGAACCGCAAGGCGGGCCAGACATTTCCCGGCCCTTTTCCTCCTCTTCCGGCTCTTCGTTCCCCGCAATCCGGAACAATCCCAGTTTTCCGAGATTCCGGGCGCGGAAAAACGGGCTCTTCATCACCGAGCGCAACGTATCGCTTCCCTCGTCGCCGTACAGCGCGGCGTCAGGCGCACCTCCGATTCCCAGGCTGTCGAGCACGATGAGAAACACACGCCCGATTTTTATGTCTTTGTTCACGAATTCTCCTCGCCCTTTGTTCACGAATTCTCCTCGCCGCCGTCGGTCCGACCTTCGGCGTTTCCGCCGCCGACTGTTTTACGGGCCCCGTTTTTCGGTTTACACGGACAACACGGCCGCCCGGAACATTTCTTTCATCTCTCTTTCCGTTTTTCTCTCTTTCGTCGCCGCGGGCAATGCCGCGGGCAATTTTCGCCCGCGAAAACAAATCCGGCGTTCGGCGCAACCCTGCCCTCCGTCAGGCGATTTCCAGCGCGAGTTCCATCATCTCGGTGAAACCGTTCTGCCGCTCCTCGGCCGTCGTAGATTCGCCCGTGACGAGATGATCGCTGACGGTGAGGACGGAAAGCGCTTCTTTCCCTGCGCGGGCGGCGTTCATATAGAGCGCGGCCGTTTCCATTTCCACCGCGAGCACGCCCATTTTTCCCCAGGCAAGCGTGGAGCCGGAATCATCGTAAAACAGATCGCTGGACAGCACGTTTCCGACCCGGAAAGACGTCTTCCGCGCCTCCGCCGCGCGCACGGCTTTTTCCAGCAACCCCCAGTCCGCAATCGGCGCAAACGTCCCCGGCAGAGAGAATTGCGCCCCGTAACGGCTGTCCGTACAGGCGCCCATGGCGAGCACGATGTCCCGCACCCGGAGTCCGGGAGAAATCGCCCCCGCACTGCCGACGCGGATGATCGACTGTACGCCGAAGAAGTTGAAAAGTTCATAGGAATAAATGCCGATCGACGGCATCCCCATTCCGGACGCCATCACCGACACCGCTTTCCCCCGATAAGTTCCCGTATATCCCTGCACGCCGCGCACGTTGTTGACCAATCTCGCGTCTTTGAGGTAGCGTTCCGCGATAACCTGCGCACGCAAAGGATCCCCCGGCATGAGCACCGTGGGCGCAAAATCCCCTTTTTCCGCAGCAATATGAGGCGTTGCCATCTTCTTTTCCTCCCGTTTGCTTGTTTCTCTTTTTGTTTTGCCGCTTCTGCCGTTTTTCCGGTTGCGTCGGTTCTTCACCTGTTTTTATACCGCGCCCGGCGCCCGTCAGAAGTTTCCCTTCCGCCGCCCTCCGCCGAGTGCGCAGGAGCTTTCAGAATTTTCAAAGTTTCAGCCCTGCTCTTTCCGCTTCTTTGACCATTTTCACAATGGAGGAAGCGCCCAACCGATCGCATCCCAGCCGCAAAAATGCCTCGGCGTCCTGCATGGTGCGGATCCCGCCGGCAGCCTTGATCTTCACGCCCGCGCCGATATGCTCCTTAAAAAGCCGGACATCCGCCCGGGTGGCGCCGCCCGTGGAAAATCCCGTAGAGGTTTTGATGTAATCCGCGCCCGCTTCGGTCACCAGGGCGCAGGCGCGCACTTTTTCCGACTCGGTGAGAAGGCAGGCCTCGACGATGACTTTGAGAATGCGCCCCGCGCTGTGACAAAGCTCCGCAAGCGCGCCGATTTCCCAGCCGACATATTTGTCGTTGCCCGATTTCAGTTCGCCGATGTTGATGACCATATCCAGTTCGTCCGCGCCGCAGAGCATGGCGTCCCGCGCCTCAAACCCCTTGGCCTGGGTCGTGGCATACCCGTTCGGAAATCCGATCACGGTGCAGATTTTCACCCTGTCCTTCACATAGTCTTTGGCGCGCTTGACGAAAGCGGGGGGAATACAGACGCTTGCCACGTTATATTTCACCCCGTCGTCGCATACCTGCCGTATCTCATTCCAGCCCGCCGTCGGCGACAGCAACGTATGATCCACATGTCTTAAAATTTCCCAGGTGTCCATGATTTCAAAACCTCCTTCTTCTTTTGCAGACCTTCCGCCTTTCATCAGCAGAAATCCTGAGAGCGTTCTTCCGATACGATTTTCCGAATCTGCTCCCGCTTTTCGTCCGCTGTTTTTATTATAGCGCAACTGCGGCGCTTTTGCAACCCCTTACGCCAAATTTTCCGGCAGGAAAAAGCGGAACGCATCTGCGTCCCGCCCTTTTCTTTCACAAAACGCCGTTTTGAAAAACGGCCCGTCACACTGACTGTCACTTATTTTTCAGCGTCTTCCCCGCGGTCATTTTCCGGAACGCGCAGGAAACGAACAATCCGTAGCGATGAGATCGGCGCCGTCGGCGATATTTTCGACAAGCACCTGTCCCAGCCGCACCTCTCCTTCCGGATGCACGGCGTTAATTTTTTTCATCACGTCGAACATTCCGCTCTTCTTCACGGGGCGGTCGGTTTTGACGGGAATCATCCGCCCGTCCGAAGCGCGGACGGAAGAGGTGACTACCCGCATGGGACAGACCACTTCGTTTTCCGCATAGGCTTTCCCGCGCGGACAGGTGTTGCCTTTCACCCAGACCGCTTTCCCGTTCTCCACACCCGCTTCCAGTGCGCAGCCCATCGGACATTCGATACACGTCAGATGTTTGATTTCCATGTCTCTTCCTCCAAACGCACGACGATCTTTTCCGCAGCTTCCCCGATTTTAGCCGCGGGCAGAAGCAGCGTCTCCATTTCTCCCGGAACGGCGATCCGGCGATTCCGCTTTGCCAGCACTTTCCCGCCGCTTTCCGCCACGATCGTGCAATTGCGGAAAGTCCCGGTCACACGGAAAAACAGCTTCACGTCTCCGGCGAGATTTTTATCGATTTTCTGCGGCAGAACATAGGAGATATTCTTGCCGTTGCAACAATCGATCCCGTCATGCGGCTTGCGCCCGTTCAGTACGAATCCGGCCGCCGCGCGCCCCGCGATTTCTGCTTCTTCCGAGACGAAATCCACGAGATCGTGCACCTGCAAAACGTTGCCGCAGGCAAAAATCCCCTCCGCTTCCGTTTCGCGGTTCTGGTACACCACCGCTCCCCTGGTCCCCGGAGACAGCGGAATCCCCGCCGATTTCGTCAGTTCGTTTTCGGGAATCAGCCCCACGGAAAAGAGCACGGTGTCGCAGTCAAAGTGCATTTCCGTTCCCGGAATCGGGCGCTTGTTTTCATCCACCGCAGAAACGACCACGCCCGTCACCCGTTCCTTCCCCTCGATCTTCGTGATCGTGTGGTTTAGATAGAGCGGAATCCCGAAATCGTCCAGACATTGCACGATGTTGCGTTTGAGTCCGCTCGAATAGGGCATGATTTCACAGACGGCGCGCACCTTCGCGCC
>DVMZ01000023.1 GCA_018714725.1 Candidatus Scatosoma pullistercoris | reverse complement strand
GCCCCCGCGACATAATATCCCGCCGCCGTGAGCGACGCACAGACGGACCCGCCGATGATGCCGAGCCCGATAACCGCCGTCTTTTTCATATCGGCAGTCCGCTTAAAAGCCGCTCTTTGCAAGGCTGGCCGCCAATGCGTCCAGCGAGGCAAGCTGGTCTTCTTTGAGCGCGGAACGGATGGTGAGAGAAATGTCTTCATACGTGCAGTTTTTAAGCGCGGAGAGCATTTCGGTCATCTGCGTTTTCGCATACGGCGCCCAGCTTCCGTTTTCGATCAGGGCAAAATTCTTGTTCTGCACGGCGAGCGATTTCATATCCGCCACCAGGTTTTTCATGGGCGTATACAGTTCCGCATTGTATGTGGAAGAAGCGAGCACGATATTTTTCACGCGGAAAATTTCCGCGATGAGTTCGGAAACATGGGTGCGGGACGCATCGTAGACGCGCACGTCCTTCACGCCCTTTTCCGAAAGCATGCGGGCGAGAATCTCCGCGGCGTTTTCCGTATGCCCGTAAATGGAAGCGTAAATAACCACGACGCCGCGGGATTCCTCCTCATAACGGCTCCATTTATCATACTTCTCAAGCAACGAGGAAAAATCGCTGCGCCAGACAAGCCCGTGCAGCGGGCAGATATAATCGATCTGGAGCGCCGAAAGTTTTTTGAGCGCCGTCTGCACCATAACGCCGTATTTGCCGACGATGTTGGTATAATACCGACGGGCTTCGTCCATCCAGTCCCGCTCGTAATTCACTTCGTCGTTGAACAGGTTGCCGTCAAGGGATTTGAAGGAACCGAAAGCGTCCGCGGAAAACAGGACTTTGTCCGTCGCGTCATAGCTGACCATGACTTCCGGCCAATGCACCATCGGCGCGAAATAGAAATACAGGGTATGTTTACCCGTCACCAGCGAATCCCCTTCTTTCACCGTCATGCGCTTTACGTTTTCCAGGCCGAAAAATCCGGAGACGATCGTAAAGGTCTTTGCATTGCCGACAAGTACCGCGTCCGGATACCGGCGCAATACGTCCGCAAGGAGCGCGCAGTGATCGGGCTCCATGTGATTGATGACGATATAGTCCAGCGTCCTGCCGTCAAGCGCCGCTTCGAGATTTTCAAAAAATTGTCCGGCGACGGCCGAATCGGCCGTATCGAGCAATACGGTCTTTTCGTCTTTCAGCAGATAGCTGTTATACGAAACGCCTTCCGGGATCGGAAATATGTTTTCAAACAGCGCCAGCCTCCTGTCGTTGGCTCCGATCCAGACAATGTCTTCCGTAACGTTGCGGATATTGTACATAATTCACTCCTCTCCTGCCCGGCAACCGGGCAATTTTTCTTGATTATACGGAAATATCATACCATATCCGTGCAAAAAATTCAAGCGTTCCGGAGGGAGAATCTTCTTTTTTTTAAAAAACTCCGCAAAAGAGATGGCTCTCTCCTGCGGATCATCGGAAACGGAAAATCATTGCTTTTCCGCTTTTTCGGTTTTGAGGTATTTCTGTCTGGTTGCGATGCCGCCGCGGATATGCCTTTCACTCAGGTTTTTATCGGAAACCGCGCGCGCTCTTTCGTAAAGCTCTTCGTCGATGTCTTTCAGGCGTTCGGAAACGTCTTTATGAACGGTAGATTTGCTGATATTGAAATGTGCGGAACACGCCCGGACGGTGCAGCCCGTCGCTATGATGTATTCCGCACTCTTCCTCGCTCGTTCTTCAATATAATCCCACAAACCTTTCGACCTCCGAAATACATTTATGGTTTATATTTATGTCGGATTGTGAAAGGTTATGACGTTTTTTTCCAATTCATCAAGGCTTTCCGCGGGCGGAGAACCAGGCTCATGCGGAAAAAAGCAAGACGGGAACGCAGACGGCTCCGGAAATGTTTTCCGTCCGAAAAATACTACGGCGCGCCCGAAAGGGCGCGCCGCAAACTCTGTACGGCTCTTCCGGATTTCGGAAAAGCGTTTGTCCGCCTTACGCATTTGTCTGTCTTTTGTCTGTCTTTTAATTTTCCGTGCGATAGAAGAGCGGATATACCGCCGTGACGCTGCCTTCATCGTAGCCGGGCAATTTGCGCGCCCGGGCGCTTTGCATGGCGATGGGAATGTCCTCGCTGGACAGCTCGGACACGGTGTGATTCTTCTCCACGACCGCCAGCGGATAGGGACGGGTGACGTAACTGGCCATGAGCACATGCTCGCCTTCCCGGAGACCGACGATCATCGAACCCTTTTTATACCTGCCCGTCGGTTCGATCTGAGAGGAAATGACTTTTTTGAACTTCCCTTCGGTGGTGACGACGATGATTTCCCCTTCGCCGTTGATCTGGGACATGAACAGAACGCTGTCGTCCTCCCGGAGCATGATTCCGCGCACGCCCGCCGCAATCCGGCCCTGCGTGGGCACGTCGTCCTTCTTCGCATTCAGGCAGATGCCCTCCCGCGTGACGATCATGATGGTATCCTCTTCTGCGCTCTCTTCTTCCACCGCAATCACCTCGTCCTCCTCGACGAGCTTCACCGCGAGGAAGCTGTCCTTGCGCTGGTTGTCATATTCGTCCCATTCCGTCTTTTTGATCATGCCCTTCTTCGTGAAGAACATGAGCTTGCCGAACGGGAACCGCTCGCCGATTTCAAACAGCGCAACCACTTTTTCCCCGTCCAGGGCGTCTTTGGACAGATCTTTCAAAGACACGCCGGGATCGGACAGTTTGCACTCGTATTCGGGCGAGTAGATGTCGAGTTTGTGGCAGTTGCCGAAATTGGTGAACGCAAACACCCGGTGATCGGTGACCGCTTCAATCCTGCAACGCGCGATGAGCTGAGGTTTGAATTTGCCTTCCGCCGGTTTCGTCAGCGCGTCCGCCTGTTTGCCCGTCAGCACCTTAAACCGATCGTCCTGCGTATAGACGAGCGTGCATTTGACCCCCGGCTGTTTTTCGCTGGCGTGCGAGAGCAACTCGTTTGCCTCGTCCGTCGTGTAAACCAGGCGAGAATGGCGGGGCGAAGGATATTTGTCCCGGATTTCCGTGATCTCCTCTTTGACGACCTGCAACTGCAATTCGCCGCTCTTAGAAATCGCCGTGAGCTTCTTAATGAGTTTTTTCAGCTCTTTCAGCTCCTGTTCCAGCTTGTATATTTCCAGTTTCGTGAGCCGGGCCAGGCGGAGATCGAGAATGGCCTGCGCCTGGATTTCGGTCAGTTCAAAGCGCGCCATCAAACGCGTGCGCGCGTCCGACGTGCTCTCCGATTTCTTGATGATGGCGATGACTTCGTCGATGTTCTGCACCGCGATGATCAGGCCTTCGAGGATATGGCACCGCTGCTCCGCTTCGTGCAGATCGAACAAGGTGCGGCGCAGGATAATCTGCTGCTGGTATTTTACATAGTGGCGAATGATTTCCATCAGCCCCAGCTGCTGGGGCTTTCCGTCCGCAATCACCACCATGTTGATGCCGAACGTCACTTCAAGGTCTGTATATTTATACAGATAAGCCAGCAA
>DVMZ01000170.1 GCA_018714725.1 Candidatus Scatosoma pullistercoris | reverse complement strand
AGGGACGATGTCCCTTGCGGGTGCGGGCGGAGCCCGTGAACCTATTACCGCAAGGCAATCCCCGCCGTCAGGCGAAAACCGAACTCAATAAAGCAAGCCGCCAGGCTTGCGCTTTACCGCCGTAAGGCGGTCATACGCCGTCAGGCGAAAACCGAACCCCATAAAGCAAGCCGCCAGGCTTGCGCCCTTTCGCCGTCAGGCGACAAAAGTACCCCCGCCCTCCCCGAAAACAAAACTGCAGCCCAAAAAACGCAACAGAGGAGAAAGAAAGGAAAAAATCCGAGGCGCGGAAATTTTTGGAAATTTTTTTGAATTTTTGTGAAAAAGAAAATTGCCGCGGAAAAAGATTTTTGCTTGCAAAAAGGAGAGAGATATGGTAAAATATCCCCGAATCGGTTTTTCAGGAAAATCCGTCCGGCGATTACGGGAAGATTTGCCCGGAAGAGTGAACGAAATCAAGAGTCAAAGAAGCGGACCCCCCGGAATCGGGATCCGTTCAGGAGGTCAGATCGATGAAGTTTATGTGTGAAGGGCTGGTACTTTCGGACGCGGCGATTACGGTGAGCAAGGCCTGCGCGTCCAGGACGACGATGCCCGTGCTTGAATGTATCAAAATGACGGCGTGCAACGACGGCGTGACGCTCGTCGCTTACGACGGGGAACTTTCCATCGAGAAAAAGATCAAGGCGGACGTTCTGGAAGAGGGTGAAATCTGCGTGAACGGCAGATTCTTTTCCGATTTCATCGTGAAAGTGGCCGATATGCCCGTCGCGATCGCGACGGGGGACAAAGGTCTGGAAATCAGTTACGGGGATTCCTGTTCCTTCATGCAGGTGCTGCCCGCGTCCGATTTTCCCAAGCTCAAAGGCCGGGAAGAGGAAGAAAACTATTTTGAAGTCAAAGAATCCGATCTCAAGACGCTGATCGCCAAGACGGTGTTCTGCTGCGCGACGGATGAAAGCCGGCCCATCCTCAAAGGCTGCCTTCTGGAAACGGAAAAGGGCAAACTGCACGCGACGGCGCTGGACGGCTACCGCATGGCGGTGGCGGAGTGCCCGGCGGAAGGAAAGGAGACGGGCATGAAACTCGTCTGCCCCGCCCGCACCCTCACCGAGATTTCCAGAATGCTGGAAGGCGGGGACGGAACGCTGCGGGTCGGCGTGTCCGGAAATATGCTCTCCGTCAGCGTCAACGATACCTCGCTCAATTCCCGGCTCTATACGGGCGAATTCGTGCGCAGCGATAAAATTTTCCCGACAAAGTTCAATACGGTCGTGTCCGTGTCCCGCGCGGGGCTCATCGAGAGCGCGGAACGCGCGGCCGTACTCATCCGCGGGGATAAAAACAACCTCGTCATGTTCGACATCAGGGGAAATTCCATCCTCATCACGGCAAATTCCGAAATCGGCAACGTATCCGAGAGCGTGAAGGCGGACGTTTCGGGCAACGAACTGAAAATCGCGATGAACGGAAAATTCCTCCTGGACGCGCTCAAAGCGCTGGACGAAGAAAGGGCGGTGCTCTCTTTCAATTCCGCCGTTTCCCCTTTCACGCTGGAAAACGAGAACAAAAAAGACAACGCCTATCTCATTTTGCCCGTGAGAACCACCGCATAATCGCTTGACGGAAGGGACTCGTTTAGGATATAATAGGAAAACGGGAAAAGTTCCCCTCTTTTCGCGCGCCTTCCGGAAAAGCGGAAAGAAGAAGGAAAAAGAGGAAAAAAGACGGAAAGGAAAGAGGGGCGGAACCCGGGAAGGGAAGCGGGAACCGGACATCGGGAGATGAAACGGAGAACGCGGAACGAAGAAGCAAACGTCGGGAATTCCGGACGGGATTTCCGAAGAGATATGAAACCAGAGAGACAAAAGGAGTAAAAAGAAAATGAAAAGAACCTATCAGCCCAAGAAGAAGACGAGAAACAAGGTGCACGGATTCCGGAAGAGAATGGCGACCACGGCGGGAAGGAAAGTTCTGAAGAGGCGCAGAAACAAGGGCAGAAAACAGCTGACCTATTGATAAAAACGAATTCCCGGAACAAAGCCGCAGTACAGAACCTGTAAATGCGGCTTATTCGTTATCTTCCGGAATTTGATAGCCGGGGAGAAAACCGCGCGGGAGAAGGAGCGCCATGAACTATCTGAGGCTGAAAAAACAATCGGACTTCAACAAGCTGTTTTCCGGCGGCAAACGGGCGTTTTCTCCTTCTTTCACGATGATCTATGCTCCCGCAAAGCAAATGCGCATGGGCATTTCCGTGGGCAAGCGCCACGGCAAGAGCGTGAAGAGAAACCGCATCAAACGGCTGCTCCGGGAAGCCTTCCGCTCCGTCCGCGAAGAATTTCAGGGGAATTACAGCATCGTCCTCGTCCCGAAGGTGAAGGACGACTATTCCTTTTTTACGTTCAGGAAACATCTGCAATGGATTATCGCAAGGGAGAAACTCTGATTCCGGACTTACCTTCCCTGCTGAGGGCAAACGTCAGGTATCTGAGGAAGAAAGTGTTCAGGCCCTATCTGAAAATGCTCTGTATGCGACTGATACTTCTGTATCAGAAATACCTTTCCCGCCATACCTGTATGTATCGTCCCACCTGTTCGCAATACACCCTGGAATGCATCAACAATCACGGGGTGATCGTGGGAATATTGCTGGGCATGTGGCGGATTCTCCGCTGCAATCCCTTTTCGCGGGGGGGATACGATCCCGCGCCCGAGCCGTTTTTCAAAAAGAAATGGGT
>DVMZ01000169.1 GCA_018714725.1 Candidatus Scatosoma pullistercoris | reverse complement strand
AAAGCGAACAAACGCGCTGTATTCAACGCCCGTATAATTCTCCAGTTCCTGCCGGATTGCTTTCCCGTTTGCCGCGAGATTATACGCGATTTCCGATTTGTAGCTTTGTTTCAGCATAACATTCTGCGTAAAACTGAACAACAGCACAATAAGGATCGAAAAGGCGGAAAAGGTCGCCCACAGCAAAAAATAAATGCTGGGGTTGCTCCTCTTTGCAAATTTTTCCCTGTTCGCCCTCTTTTTCATCCGCTCCTCCCGGCCGGCATCCGCGGCGCCGGACAAAAACGGCGCGGCGTCGCTCTCCCGCGGCTCCCGCGCCCGTTACGATCAGCTCGGAACTCCTCCCGGAAATTTTCCGGTCCGCCCGGCCTCACACCTCGAATTTATACCCGAGTCCGCGAAGCGTGACGATAAATTTTCGGTAGTCTTTCAGGTTCCCCCGCAACATTTTGATATGAGTATCCACCGTGCGGTCGTCCCCGTAGAAATCAAATCCCCAGACGTCGTACAGGAGCTTTTCCCGCGTGAGCGCGATTCCCTTATTCCGCACCAGATAGAAGAGCAATTCATATTCTTTGGGCGTAAGTTCGGCTTTTTCGCCGTCGACATAGACGTTTCTGCCCGCCATATCGATTTCCAGGCCCTCGAATTTGAGAATTTCATTCCCGCTGTCCGTCCTGGCGGCCGCGCGGCGTTTGGTGACGGCATTGATGCGGGCCATCACTTCCTTGGGAGAAAAGGGCTTGGTCACATAATCGTCCGCACCGATCTCAAAGCCGAACAATTTGTCGTACTCCTCCCCGCGTGCCGAAAGCATGATCACGGGCACGTCCTTGAACTTCCGGATTTCCTTCACCGCCGAAAAACCGTCCAGCCGCGGCATCATGACGTCCATCAGCACGACGTCGTAATCATTTTCCCGGCACATCTTTACGGCTTCCATGCCGTCCGCCGCCTCAAACGCCTCGTTCCCCTCGAACTCCACATACTCTCTGAGCACGTTCCGGATCATCTCTTCATCGTCCACAATCAGAATTTTCATCATATTTTTTCCTCTGCATTGATCATGCGGATTTATTTTTTCACTATTCACAAATATACCCCCGAAAGGTTAAGTCTGTAACACAACGCCGTGAAATATAAGTGAAATTTTCTACATTATACCCGATTTCCCATTCCTTGTCAAGTCTGCATTGCCGCCGATATCCGATTCCCGATTTTTCACGCTTTTTCCCGATTTTTCCCCTTTCGCCTCCCCGTTGCTCTCTTTGCTCCCGCTCGCCCCCTTCTCTCCGGCATACTTCATTCCCCGGCCTCCCTTCTCCTCTTTCCGTCCTCCTTGCTTTTCCTTCGTCTTTCCCCTTCGTCTTTCCCCTTTCTCCTCTCCTTCTCCCCTCCCATCGTCCTTCTCCTCTCCTTTTCCCTTTCGTACTCTCTTCCTCTCCGCGCCCTTTCCACCCCACCTCCCGAGTTTTCCCCTGCTTTCCCGCTCTTCTCCCGATAAAAAATTTTTCCGAAAAATATGGTTTTTATGCAAACAAATGTTTGACTTTATGACGGGAAAGTGGTATAGTTAAAGAAAAACGGAACAGTGCGCTCTGAAAAACATCCGGGAGGCGGGACATGATTGACGAAACACGTTTGAAAATACTCACCGACGGCGCAAAATACGACGTGTCCTGTTCCTCGTCGGGTTCCCGGCGGAAGAACACGAAAGACGGGACGGGAAACGCCTCCGTCGGCGGCATCTGTCATTCCTTTACGCAGGACGGGCGGTGCATTTCCCTCCTGAAAATTCTCATGAGCAACGACTGCGTTTTCGATTGCCGCTACTGCCCCAACCGCAGAAGCGCCGACGTGCCCCGGGCAAGCATCACCCCCGAGGAGATCTGCGAACTGACCATGGGGTTTTACCGGCGGAATTTTATCGAGGGATTGTTTCTCTCCTCCGCGGTATTCCGCTCGCCGGACGCCACCATGGAGCTGCTCCTGGAAACCATACGCAAACTCCGCGAAGAATATAAATTCAACGGCTATATCCACCTCAAAGGCATTCCGCATGCCGACCGCGCTCTGACCGAACGCGCCGCGCGGTACGCCGACCGCATGAGCTACAACGTAGAACTGCCCAGCGAACAAAGCCTGAAACTCCTGGCGCCGCAAAAGACCAAGGAAAGCGTGTTCACCCCCATGCGGCAGCTGTCCGAAGAGAGAAAGGAGCTGGCGCTGGAATACAAAAAACGCACGGGAAAAGAGGAGCGCAAAGGGACGGGGAAATTCCTGCCCGCGGGACAGACGACGCAGATGATCGTCGGCGCGTCCCCCGAAACGGACGGGCAGATTCTGCGGCTCACCGAATTTATGTACCGAAAATACGATCTGAAGCGGGTATATTATTCTTCTTATGTGCCTGTCGTGCACGATTCTCTGCTTCCCGATACCGGCGCGGGACTGCTCCGGGAACACCGGCTGTACCAGGCGGATTGGCTGCTCCGTTTTTACGGATTCACCTGCGAAGAAATTCTCGCCGAAGACGGCAATCTGTCTCCCGAATACGATCCCAAATGCGCCTGGGCGCTCCGGAATCTGCAATATTTCCCCGTGGAAATCAACCGCGCAAGCGTCGAACAACTGCTCCGCGTGCCCGGCATCGGCGCCAAAGGGGCGTATAAAATCGTCGCCGCCAGAAAATATACCGCTTTGACTTTTGAAGACCTCGCCAAAATGCGGATCGTACTCAAACGCGCCCGGCACTTCATCACCTGCAACGGCAAATTTTTCGGCGCGGGAAGTCCGGAAAAGGTCCGCAACGCCCTCATCCTCGCCGAGCGGACGGACGGAGCCAGGCAGCTTTCCCTCTTTGACGCGGGAACGGCTCTTTCCTCTTCGCAAACCCTGTCCCTGCTCGCTTCCCCGGAAGAAAAGAAGTTCCTGCTCGGTTCTTCCCCCGAAACGGCACGGGCGGCTCTGACGGGACAATTCTGACCAAGCGGCTCCGACGGGACGCCCCGGAAACATTCCCGTTTCCGGACAAAATTTCCGGGCGTCAAAAAGTGCGGAACAAACACAAAAAACTGCCGTCCCGACGGGCGGAAAAGGAGGAAGCATGTCCACCGTTTATTGCACCGACGGTTCGCCGGAGGGATTTTTCACCGCCGTATTCGACGCTTATGCCGACAAAAACGCGCGAATCATTTCTTCCTCTGCCTTCCAGCCTGCTTTGGACGACTGTTTTCGACAGGTTGCGCCCGATCGGGAAAAAGCGGCGCGCGTGCTGAAAAAGCTCAAAGCGCTGGACAGAAATTGCCTTTACGACCTCGACTGCGTACTCCGTACCCCCGAATCCGACCGGGAACAGGCGGCTTTCCTCTATATCCGTCTGCTCGTAACGGAGGGGAAAAGCATTCGCGGAATGCTCGCTTCGCCCGAAGTGCGCCGCGTAAGGGACCTGTCCGACCGGGTAGGGCAGGAACGGCACCGCCTGACGGGTTTTCTGCGTTTCCGGGAGACGGCAAACGGAGTATTTTACGCGCCGTGCGCTCCGGACAACGACGTCGTGGAACTTCTGATGCCGCACTTTGCCGCCCGCTTCAGAACCTTTCCCTTCGTCATTCACGACGTGAAAAGAAAACTTGCGGGCGTATGCGACGGGCGGGAATGGACGGTTGTCCCCGCAGGCGAAGCGGAGCTTGTCCTGTCGGACGCCGAAGACGCGTTTGAAACGCTCTGGAAAAAATATTATCGGACCGTTTCCATCCCCTCCCGCAAGAACATCCGGCAGATGAAAGCGTACATGCCCGTCCGCTATTGGAATTTTCTCCTCGAAAACCCGCGGGAAGAATCAGAGTTTTCCGGCTTTTCCGAGCCCTGACCCTTCTTCTTCCGCCCTTTTTCTTCTTCGCCGTTTTCTCTTCCGGCGGATCCGCTACGATATTCCCGCACCGACTGTCCCGATTTCCGGCAGCCTTGTCTGAAACCCTTTTGTATGCCGTAAACTTTGAAATATACATGAAACCAAATCTTCAGAAATAAACCAAAAAAAGTTTTTCAACGCAAAGCGCCGTTTCCTTCCGGAAACGGCGCTTTGCCCGTCATCAAACCCCTGTGCCCCTCATTTTCCCTCAGTCAGCTCTTTTAAAATCCGCTTGAATTCGGCCAGATGTTTTTCTTCGTCCATGCGGATACGCTGAATCACCGCGGCAACCCGCTCGTCTTTCAGCCGGCAGAGCATTTTCCCGTACGAATCGATGGCATATTGTTCCCCCTGAATATCGTCGAGAATCATTTTCTGCGGCGTCTTGGAGTAGGAAACCGAACGCGCGCAATAGTAATTGATGGGATAAGGCGGCAGATAGGAATATACGGGCGGCGCTCCCAGTTTACAGATGAGCGAGCCGAGAATTCCGAGATGTTTCATCTCTTCCAGAGAAATTTTCAGAAGGGCGTCCGCATACTCCGGATACCCCGAGTTTTCAAAGATAATATGTTGATATATGTATTGCAGAACTGCGGTCAGTTCCCCTTCGCCCCCGGCATAGGCGG
>DVMZ01000168.1 GCA_018714725.1 Candidatus Scatosoma pullistercoris | reverse complement strand
AATGGGGGGTGACGTCGGAATCGCTCGCGCAGATGCTGGGATATCTCTCGGAAAACGGCTACATAAATATCAAGTATTCGGGCAGCGGAATGTATTGCGTCTGTCCGCTGCCGCTCGGCCGCAGTTATTGCGAGCGGGAAGCCGAAAAAAAGGACGAATGCGCGGTGCAGGTCCGCTATTTCGTGGGCGCCGCGTTTTTCGGCGCGTTTGCGGGCGCCGTGCTGGGGACCCTCACGTTCACTTTGCTGAAACTGATTTTCCGCTGAGCAGAACGTGGGGCCGGAAACGGAGAAGGACGTCAAACGGCAGGGGCAGGTATGTAACGAGTCAAATCGGCCCCGCTCGGGCGCGATAACGCGGGGCGAAGGAGGAAGCGTATGTTGAACAGGCGGGAAAGCGAAGTGATGCAGGCGGTTTTTTCGCTGTGCCGGGAAGAAGGCCGGTGCCTCGTCTCGCCGGCCGATCTTCTGCGCTGTCTGCCCGCAAAGCAGAAATATACCGAGGAAAAGCTGGAAAAAATTCTGCACGCGCTGGAACTGGACGGCTATTTTGAAATGCTATCCTCCGACCGGAAGGGAGAGAAAATGTATGTGCTTACCCTTCAGCCCAAAGGGTTTGCTTTTCAGCGCTCGTCCGTGCAGTTGTACAGGAGCATGGCGCTCAGAATCGGCTGGACCATCGCTTCTGCCGTGCTCGCCTTTCTCGTCGGGCTTCTCATGAAAAAAATATTCTGACCCGCCGCTTTTACGCCGTCGGTCGCGTCCGCGTTCGGACAGATTTTCGCCCGGTTCGTCCCGGCCGGTCCGGCACAGGGAAAATTTCTTTTGAAAAAGAAAAAACTGCCTTGTAAAAAAACAAAAACAGCCCCGTAAATCGGTTTACTTTTGCGTTCGGTTGTGCTATAATATCTTCCGGAAAAGTAAACGAATGTTCGCGAGAATTTATCGGGACCGGGAGCGCGAAGAATCCGGAGAGGAGGGAGTATGGAATTCAGACTGCATGCGCCGTTTCAGCCGACGGGGGATCAGCCGCAGGCGATTGCGAAGCTGACCGAAGGGGTGCTGGACGGAATCCGTACGCAGGTGCTGGTGGGCGTGACGGGCAGCGGCAAGACGTTCACGATGGCGAACGTCATCAGGAACGTGGGGCGGCCGACGCTGGTGATCGCGCACAACAAGACGCTGGCGGCGCAGCTCTGCAACGAATTCCGGGAATTTTTTCCCGAAAACCGCGTCGAATATTTCGTGTCCTATTACGATTATTATCAGCCGGAGAGCTACATTCCCTCGACGGATACTTATATCGAGAAAGATCTCAGCTTAAACGACGAAATCGACAAGCTCCGCAACTCGGCGACCTGCTCGCTGATGGAGCGGGAGGACGTGATCGTGGTGGCGTCCGTGTCCTGCATTTACGGCCTGGGCGCGCCCGAAGAATACTTCCGGCTTTCCATTTCCCTGCGGCCCGGCATGGAGCTGGAGCGCAATCAACTGCTCCGGAAACTGATCGAGCTGCAATATTCGCGCAACGACGTGGATTTCAAACGCTCCACTTTCCGGGTGCGGGGGGACGCCGTGGAAATTTTTCCCGCCTCCAATTCGGAAGTGGCGGTCCGCGTGGAATTTTTCGGGGACGAAATCGACCGTATTTTCGAGGTGGAAGCACTGACGGGCAACCGGATTCACGAGCTTACGCACGTCGCGATATTTCCCGCCAGTCAGTATGCGGTGGGAACGGAAAAACTGAGGAGCGCCCTGGCGATGATCGAGACGGATTTGCAGGGCGAAGTGCGCGCGTTCGAGGAGGCGGGCAAACTGCTGGAAGCCCAGCGGCTGAAACAGCGCACCGAACACGACCTGGAAATGATGCGCGAGATCGGCTATTGCAGCGGCGTGGAAAATTACAGCCGCTATTTCGACGGCCGCAAGCCGGGCGAACCCTCTTTCACGCTGCTCGATTATTTTCCTTCGGGGAATTTTCTCGTGTTCGTCGACGAAAGCCATATGACCATTCCCCAGATCCGCGCGATGTATCACGGCGACTTTTCGAGAAAAAAGAACCTCGTCGATTACGGCTTCCGGATGCAGTCGGCCTACGACAACCGTCCTCTCACGTTCGAGGAATTCGACGCGCGGGTGCCGCAGCTCATCTGCGTGTCCGCCACGCCGGCTCCTTACGAGCTCTCGCAGGCGGGACAGGTGGTGGAACAGCTCATTCGTCCCACCGGTCTGCTCGACCCGAAAATCGACGTGCGGCCGACGAAAGGACAGATCGACGATCTGCTTTCGGAAATTCATACGGTGATAAACGGCGGGGGCAGGGTTTTGATTACGACGCTCACCAAAAAGATGGCGGAGGAACTGACCGACTACCTCAAAGAACATTCCGTCAAAGTGCGGTACATGCACAGCGACGTGGACACGCTGGAGCGCATCGACATCGTCAACGGCCTGCGCCTGGGCGAATTCGACGTGCTCTGCGGCATCAATCTCCTCCGGGAGGGACTGGATTTGCCGGAAGTGAAGCTGGTGGCCATTCTCGACGCGGACAAGGAAGGTTTTTTGCGGAGCGATACCGCGCTCATTCAGACGGTCGGCCGCGCGGCGCGAAACAGCGAAGGGCGGGTGATCATGTACGCGGACGGGCTGACGGACAGCATGAAACGGGCAATCGACGAAACGGAGCGCCGGCGCACGGTGCAGGACGCCTATAACCGGGAACACGGGATTGTCCCGAAAACGATCATCAAAGAAGTCAAATCCACGCTGAACATCACCAAGAAAAAAGCGCCCGACGAGGAGATGAAGCTGAAAGACATCCCCGAGGAGATCGAAAAACTGAAAGCGCTGATGAAAGTGGCCAGCGCGCAGCTCGATTTCGAGCGCGCCATCGAAATCCGCGACAAAATCGGCGAGCTCAAGGTCCGGCTGAGAAAAGCGGGCAGGCAGGTGAGAGACTGACGTCTTTTCCGGCATCCCGGACGCTCCGGTCGGGAGCGAGCAAAAGAGAGCAAAGACGCAGAAAACGGCGGCATCGGGAACGGCTGGCAAATCAGAGAACCGGCACGGCGGCCGGCACTCAGCGAAAAGGGAAAATGAGCGGGAACAGGAAAGACGCAATACAGAGGAATCGAGAGATATGGATGAAATCATCGTCAAAGGCGCCAAGGAAAACAATCTGAAAAACATCGACGTGCGCATTCCGCGCAACACGCTGACGGTCTTTACGGGGCTGTCGGGCAGCGGAAAATCGACGCTTGCGTTCGACACCATTTTCGCGGAGGGACAGCGCAGGTATGTGGAGAGCCTGTCCTCTTACGCACGGCAATTTCTGGGCCAGATGGAAAAACCGGACGTGGAGAGCATCGAAGGGCTGTCTCCCGCCATTTCCATCGATCAGAAAACCACTTCGCACAATCCCCGCTCCACGGTGGGGACGGTGACGGAAATTTATGATTATTTCCGTCTGCTGTTCGCCAGGATCGGGATTCCCCATTGCCCGAAATGCGGCCGGGAAATCCGCCGTCAGACGGTGGACGAAATCGCCGATCGGGTGATGGCGATGCCGGAAGGCAGCAAAATCCTCATCAACGCGCCCGTGGTGCGCGGCCGGAAAGGGGAGTATGTCAAGGAACTGGCGGGGTATAAAAAGAGCGGTTACGGCAGGGTGAAAATCGACGGCGTCGTGTACGATCTGCAGGAAGAAATTCACCTGGAAAAAAACCTCAAACACAACATCTCGGTCGTCGTCGACCGCCTGATCGTCAAACCGGGGATTCAGAAGCGGCTGACGGACAGTCTGGAAAACGCCCTGAAACTGGCGGCGGGACTGGTCGTCATCGACTGCGACGGGAAAGAGGACTTGTATTCCGTCAATTACGCCTGCCCCGATTGCGGCGTGTCGATCGAGGAGATCGAGCCCCGGCTGTTTTCCTTCAATACCCCTTACGGGGCGTGCCCGGATTGTCTCGGGCTCGGGTTCAAACAGACGGTGGACGCAGACCTGATCTGCCCGGATAAGACGAAAACCCTGCGCGAAGGCGCCATCCGCGTCTCGGGCTGGAACCTCGATTCGTCGACGCAGACCCAGATGTATCTGAACGCCCTTGCCAAACACTACGGCTTTTCGATGGACGTGCCCGTCAAGGATTTGCCGGCGGGCGTATACGATATTCTCATGTACGGCAACGGCGGCGAAAAAATCGACCTCAGTTATCACACCCGCTCGTTCAGCGGCAGTTACAAGACTTCCTGGGAGGGGTTTGTGCCCAACCTGCAACGCCGTTACGCCCAGACTTCTTCGGACGGGGTGAAATACGACATCGAGCGGTATATGCGCACGGCGCCCTGCGTCACCTGCAACGGAAAACGTCTGAAAAAGGAAGCGCTGTCCGTCTACATTGCGGATAAGAATATCTGGGATCTGTGCGAAATGCCTGTGGATAAGCTGTACGAGTTTGTGGACGGCTTGCAGCTTACCGAGACGGAACACCGGATTGCCGACGCCATTTTAAAAGAGATCAAGAACCGGATCGGGTTCCTGCACAACGTCGGGCTGGACTACCTGACGCTGGCGCGGACGGCGGTGACCCTTTCGGGCGGGGAGTCGCAGCGGATCCGTCTGGCGACGCAGATCGGCAGCGCGCTGACGGGCGTGCTGTATATTCTCGACGAGCCGAGCATCGGTCTGCACCAGCGGGACAACGAGAAATTGCTCAATTCCCTCAAGGGGCTCCGCGACCTCGGAAATACCCTGATCGTCGTCGAGCACGACGAGGATACCATAAAGGCGGCGGATTACATTGTGGACATCGGCCCGAAAGCGGGGGTGCACGGCGGGGAAGTGGTGGCCTGCGGCACGCAGGCGGACATCATGGCGGAGCCCCGTTCGATCACGGGGGATTATCTGGCGGGACGCCGGAAAATCGAAGTGCCCGAAGTGCGGGCCAAGCCGTCCGACCGCTGGCTGACCGTCCGCGGTTGCCGGCAGAACAATCTGAAAAACGTCGATATTTCCGTACCTGCCGGGTTGATTACCGCCGTGACGGGCGTTTCGGGCAGCGGAAAATCCAGTTTCGTCAACGAGATCGTGTACCCCGTTCTCGCCAACCGGCTGAACGGAGCGCGCCAGCCGCTCGGAAAATTCGACGGCGTCGAGGGGGTGGAATATTTCGACAAGGTGATCGCGATCGATCAGTCGCCAATCGGCAGGACGCCGCGGAGCAATCCCGCCACTTATACGGGGGTATTCAACGCGATCCGCGATCTGTTTGCGATGACGCCCGACGCGCAGGAACGGGGCTACAAGGCGGGCAGGTTTTCGTTCAACGTGTCCGGCGGGCGGTGCGAGCACTGTTTCGGGGACGGGATCATCAAGATCGAAATGCACTTCCTGCCCGACATTTTCGTGCCCTGCGAAGTGTGCGGAGGCAAGCGTTACAACCGCGAGACGCTGGAGGTGAAATATAAGGGCAAGAGCATTTCCGACGTGCTCGAAATGACGGTGGAGGAGGCATGCGAATTTTTCCGGCCCGTGCCTTCCGTGTTCAACAAACTCAACACCCTCAACGAAGTGGGGCTGGGGTATGTGAAGCTGGGCCAGAGCGCCACCACTCTTTCGGGCGGGGAGGCGCAGCGGGTGAAGCTGGCCACCGAGCTCTCCCGGCGTTCGACGGGCAAGACCTTTTATATTCTCGACGAGCCGACGACGGGACTGCACACCTATGATGTGGACAAGCTCATCAAAATTCTGCTCCGCCTGCGCGCGGGCGGGAACACCGTCCTGGTCATCGAACACAATCTGGACGTCATCAAGACGGCGGATTACATCATCGATCTGGGGCCGGAAGGCGGAAACGGCGGCGGCACCGTCGTCTGCACCGGTACGCCGGAAGAAGTGGCGGAAGTCAAAAACAGCTACACCGGACAATTCCTGAAAAAAGTGCTCCGGTCATGAACCGGCCGGGAGCAGTCCGGAAGGGCGGAGTTTCCTGCCTTGGGAGACTTTGGTATAAAAATTCCGGAAAAGGCGCATACTGTAAATATGATTAAGCCTACCGGAAACATCAGAGAGATCAAACAAATGGTAAAGGACTGTTCGAGCCAGCGGGTTTCTGTGCGCGTGAATCTGGGCAGAAATAAGATTCTGAACTATTCGGGCGTACTGTCGGGCGTTTATCCGGCGCTGTTCACGGTGAAACCGGACGACAAGGATTTTCTCGGAAAGACGGCCTATTCCTATTCGGACGTGCTCTGCGGAAGCGTCAGAATCAAAAAACTCTGATTTTCGGCGGAGCGGAAGGCAGGGCTGCACGAAAACCGGAAGGAAATTTCCGGAATCGGATCGGCGCCCGCGGCCGGATTCCGGCCGCGGGCGCGTTGAAGTATCAAACAGGCGCGGGTTGCGTTTCGCCTGAAACGCGACCCGCGCCTGTTTTGACAAAAATCGGGAAAAACTGCCCGAAAAACTTTTTTCCGGGCGGAATAAATGCCCGCCGCAGGTCATATGATGATAAGGCAACAGAAAACAAACGGGGTAAACGCAATGTCAATCAAACCGCATTTTGAAACTTATCGTTATACGACGCAAATCTGTAAAACGGGCAGTCAGTCCATCGTGGAATGCCGGCTTCCCGGCAGTGAGATCGCGGGAATCCTCGCCATTTACGCCAAAGCCGTCCCTTCCGAATGCACCTGCGCGGACGGGGAAGTGCGGTACAACGGCAAACTGCTCCTCAACATCGTGTATGAGGATTCCGAACGCAAAGTCTGCCGTGCGGAGCGCGGCGCGGAATTTTCCCATCACGCGACGGATCCGGCGGTGACGCCCGCCTGTTTTGCGAAGGCCGATTTCAGGACGGACAACGTCTCTTACCGCCGCGAAGGCTCCGGACTGTATATTTCGGTGATCGTCGGCGCGGAGATTTCGGTGTACGGGACGGTACAGGCGGAATATCTCGCGGGCGGGGAAGGCATCGTGGCGAAAAAGAGCGGACAGCCGATCGTCAAGACGGTGTGCGTCTCTGGCGAATCGGAGACGGACGACGAATTTGACACCGATTACATAGGCGATATTCTCATGCACAGCGAGAACGTCAATGTGGGATACGTCACCGCCGAAGCGGGGCAGATCGTCGTTTCCGGCGAAATCAGCCTCAATCTCTGCGCGCTGAAAAGCGATCTTTCCCTCTGCTCTTACGAGCGCCTGGTGCCCTTCCGCCTGGAAATTCCCTGCGACGAAGCGATGCCCAAACTTCCCGCTTCCGCGAAAGTGCGCGTGAAATCCGCCGTGCTCACCGCGGGGACGGACGAGGAAAAGGGCAAATGCCGGATGACGGCGGAATTCATTTTAAGCGCCGACTGCGAACTGTATCTCCGCGACGAGCTGCCCGCGTGCGAGGACGCGTTCTCGCCCGAATGCGAACTGAAATTCAGAAAAGAGACCAGAACGGGCAGGGTTCTCGTCGATATTCTCCGCTTCACCGAACGGGTGAGCGGTCCGGCGTCTCTGTCCCGGACGATCGACTACTCGACGGCGTTGCAGGCGGCGGTGCTGCCGCGGGCGGAAATCACCTGCAGGCGCGGCGATAACGGCGGCGAAGCGGAAGGTGCGATTTTTGCGGAAGTGCTGCTCTGCGACGCGGACGGCGCGCACCGCAGCGCGGAACTTTCCCTGCCCTTCCTGTTCCCCGTATCCTATGACGCGGATTGCATTGCGGAAGCGGACGCCACCGTATGCGGGCTGAGCGTGCGCCAGCGCCGCGAGGGGGAAGCGGAGGCGGAAGCCACGCTGAAAGTCACGCTGCGGCTGTACCGGGAGACGAAAGCGGAATATATTTCCGAAGCGGAAGAAGGGGAGGCATATCGGGAGAACGATTGCGCCGTTTCTATCTTCATTCCCCGCGCCGGAGACGGGCTCTGGGAGATCGCCAAACAGCTCCGCCGTCCGCCCGAAGAGGTGGAAAAGAGCAATCCGGAACTGAAATTCCCCGTCGGGGCGGGAGAGAGGATTTTCGTCTATCGCCGCAAATGCTGACGGCCGCGTGACGGCAGCAGGCGTCGCTTTGACACCGAAAGGTCGGAAAAGGAAATTTTGCAGAATCCGGCGCCCGCTCGATGGAGCGGGCGCCGCCGCGGCCGCGTTTCCGGCCGCGCAGATGATAAATTTGAGAAAAAATCCTTTGAAGCCTTTGAAAGTCTTGAAATTTGACAAAGAATATGCTACAATAGAACCGGAAATTTTCGGCGGCGAAGAATTTCTTCGCCGCCGAAACGGGATTTTCTCCGATGAACACCGTCAAAATCAAGGCTTATGCAAAAATCAATCTGACGCTTGACGTCACGGGCGTGTCGGAGGGCTATCACCTTCTCGACTCTTTCGTCGCGAGCATTTCCCTGTACGACCTGTTGGTCGTGCGCAAGCGGAAGGACAAGCTGGTATCCGTCACGATGCACGGCATGGACAGCGAGGGCATTCCGCCCGAATCCAACAACGCGTTCCGCGCGGGCGAGGCGTTTGTCCGCCGGTTCTCTACGACGGGCGCGGACATCACCGTCTATAAGAATATCCCGATGGGCGCGGGGCTGGGCGGCTCGTCGGCGGACGCCGCGGGCGTGTTGTCCGCTCTGGCGGCACTGTACGGCGCGGACGAAGAGGCGCTGGGCGAACTTGCGGACGCTTCGGGCAGCGATACCCGCTATATGCTTCGCGGCGGCTATGCACGTCTGCGCGGCAGGGGCAACCTGATCTCCCCTGTCCCCGGAGAGGGCAAAAAGCTGTATTTTCTGCTCATCTGTCCGCAGACTTCCGTCTCTTCCGGGGCGTGTTACCGGGAGTTCGACCGGGCGCCTTCGCGGGCGTCGCTCACGGAGCCCTGCATCGATGCTTTTTTGCGGGGAGACGAAGAGGAGACGGGCAGGTATTTGTCCAACGCGCTGTATCCGGCGGCGATACGCCTGAACGAGGACGTGGAAAAAGCATATGCCGAAGCGCGCGGGTTTTCGCCGCTCGGCGTGACGATGACGGGATCGGGCAGCTGCGTGGCGGCGCTGTTTGCCACAAAAGAACTTTGCGAATGGGCGAAAAGCCGCTATCGCGGAAAATTCCGCACTTATGTTGCGGAGACGGTCGTGCCGCCCCTTCCGGGCAGAAAAAAGAGCGTCGGAGGGGGATTGCGCTCTCCGTTCGCGCTGAGCGAAGAGGAAAAAGAAGCGGCGGGGTACCCCGGAGATCCGGGGCGTTCCGGAACCTGAATGCCGGCAGTCCGGCCCGGGAGAAACCGTTGCGGAAAAGGCGCGGGGTCGGACAACCGAGACAGTATGAGGAGATAAATGTATGGAAGAGCGGATCATCGATGACGAGTACGGCAGGGGCATACGCCTCAGAAAGACGAAGGACGGCTATGTGGACGTGACGGACGAGATTGCCGGAGAGGATGAAAAGGAGACTGCCGTTCCCGGCCCTGACGGGGTTGCGGAGGACGGAGCGACTCAGCTCACGGCGGACGGCGCCGAAAACGAGACGGAAGAGGACGTCGTGGTGGGCGATCTGGAAGAGAGCCTCGAAGATCTCGAAGCGGAAAACGACGGGGAGGGAGAAGAGGTCACGTTTGAATTTCCAGAACTGGAAGAGGATGACGAAGATCTCGTCAATCTGACGCCCGAAGAGGCGATCGCACTCCGCCGGAAGAAAGAGGCGGAAGAGGCGCAGCGCAAAGCGGATTACAAGCGCCTGTGCGGGGAAGGGGACGAGCTTCTTCTTTCCGGCAGTTTCAAGGCGGCCGAGTTGAAATTTGAAAAGGCGCTGGCGCTGGAAGAAAATGCCTGGGAAGCCGTCGTAGGCTACTGGCGCGCCAAGACTTCCGATTTTTCCCGGCCGGACGAGCTGATGAACGAATACCTCGAAACGGGTTATGACAGCCTGGAAAGCGATCTCGGCGAAGACGCCGTGGAAGCGATCAAAAAGCAGTACCGGGAAGTGTTCGAGGCCCGTCTTGCGGAAGTGTCCGAGGCGGAAGAAGAACTCGGAAAAGAAGTCCTGGCCAAACAGAGCAAGCGCCGGGCCATTCTCAGACAGCGGATTTCCGCCACGCGCGGGAAATTTATCGGCACGGCGGTTCCGACGGCGCTCTTCCTCATTCTCGGGATCGTGTTCGGCTATCTGATCACCACGCGGCGGGACGGATTGTTTTTGTATCTCACGATTGCGGCCGGCGTACTGTTTGCGGTGAGTTTCGTTGCGTTCGGCATCTTTACCAACCGTTTTGTCAACGCGCGCAGAATCAACCGTGCCAACGAAGACCTGTCGTCTACGGAAGAAGGGGAGCGGCTGTTAGAGTTGCGCGCCTATAAAGAATTATACGGACATTTTGTCGGCTGAGCCGATGTTGTCCGCCGTCCGCGGCCCGGCCGCGGACGGCTGCGGACCCGGAACATTCCGGGCCCTTTTTCACGGAAATCGGAGTGCGGAAATTTTTTGCGGCGCGCGGCCTGCGGAAGCAGAGCTGCGCGCCGCGTCGGGTGCTCTGGAAAGCGGAGGATTGCGGAATACTTCCAATGCCCCGCCGATCTCCGTTTCTTTTCAGAGTTTAAGATCAATCGATTTACGGACAGGATTGTATGAAAAAATTGTTGCCTTATTTCAAACCGTACAGAGTGCAGAGTATTCTGGGGCCTCTGTTCAAGCTCCTCGAAGCCACGTTTGAGCTTCTGGTGCCCGTCATCGTCTCCCTGATCATCGACCGGGGCCTGGGCGAGCGGGCGGCGGATCTGACTTATCCGGACGCGGACAAGGGGTATATCGTGCGCATGTGTCTCGTGCTGGGCGCGTTTGGCGCGATCGGATTGCTCTGCGCGGTGACGGCGCAGTACTTTGCGGCCAAGGCCGCCACGGGCGTTTCGTCCGAGGTACGGCGCGCGCTGTTTTCCAAACTTCAATCGCTGAGTTATTCCGACCTGGACAGGCTGGGCACTTCCACGATGCTCACGCGGATGACGGGGGACGTCAATCAGCTGCAATCGGGGATCAACATGGCGCTCCGGCTCTTTCTGCGCTCGCCGTTCATCGTGTTCGGCGCGATGATCATGG
>DVMZ01000167.1 GCA_018714725.1 Candidatus Scatosoma pullistercoris | reverse complement strand
CATTTGCTCTACCAACTGAGCTAAAGGTGCATTTGGTGGTCCATCCGAGTCTCGAACTCGGGACACCTTGATTAAAAATCAAGTGCTCTACCAACTGAGCTAATGGGCCATAATTTTGGTGCCGGAAATGGCTGGGGTGGCAAGATTTGAACTTACGAATGCCGGAATCAAAATCCGGTGCCTTAACCACTTGGCGACACCCCAATAAATAGTGGGGCGGGCGACGAGAATCGAACTCACGACCTCCAGGGCCACAATCTGGCGCTCTAACCAACTGAGCTACACCCGCCATTTATTTGGTGCGCCTGAAGAGATTCGAACCCCTGACACACGGCTTAGAAGGCCGTTGCTCTATCCAACTGAGCTACAGGCGCATGTCTCAAACTTAGCCCGAAACCCGACGCCTTTTCCCTCGCCGGGTCTCTTTGAAGTCAGTGGAGCGGGTGATGGGAATCGGACCCACGCAGCCAGCTTGGAAGGCTGGAATTCTACCATTGAACTACACCCGCATGTCCTCTTGTGCCTTATCAACAGCGCTTGTATATAATAGCACTTATCCATAAAATTGTCAATTCTTTTTCGCGCTTTTTTTCAAATTTCCGCAAAAAATTTTCCGCGTTTTTCCGGAGTTTGAAATTTTCATAAAGTGTTATTTATTAACTCAATATGTGTAAAAACCGGGATTCGGACAATTTCTTTTCAAATGCTTCGTAAAATATGGTATAATGAACTCAGAAACAAGCGGAAGGGTGGTGACTCATGAAAACGTTTTTCGTATCCGATCTGGACGGCACCTTGATTACCCGCAACGAGCGTTTGTCCGAATACAGTCTGGCGGTTTTGAACGGACTGGTGGAAAGGGGACTTCCGTTCACCTATGCCACGGCGCGGTCTCTTTTTTCTGCGGAACGCGCCGTATGCGGCTTGAAACATACCCTTCCCGTCATTGTTTATAACGGAGCTCTCATTATCGAGCCGGCGACGGGCCGGGTTTTGCATTCGCTTGCTTTTACGGAGACGGAAAAAATCGCCCTGGTCGGCGAATTGGAACGTTTCGGCGTTTCTCCCGTCGTGCATGCCCGGGAGAACGGAGAGGATAAAATTTTCTGGCGGGAGGGCCGGGAATCTGCCGGTCAGGCCCGTTATCTGTCCCGCCGGGATTCCGATCCCCGGCTGAATCCCGTACATTCGGACGGGGAACTTTGTCGCGGAGATTCCTATTTCTTTGCGTGCAACGGCGATTATTCGGATATGAAACGGATCCACGACGAACTGGAGCGGACGACGTCTTTTTATTGCAGGATTTATCCGGAGGCCTATCGGGAAGATTACTGGCTGGAAATTCTGCCGCGGGGTGCGACCAAGGCGGAAGCGGTGGTGCGCCTGAAAGAGCTGGCGGGGTTTGAACGAGTGGTCTGTTTCGGGGATTCCGCCAACGATTCGGAGATGTTCGACGTCTGCGACGAGAAATACGCCGTCGAGAATGCGGGCGAGTGGCTGAAAGGCAAGGCGACCGGGATTGTCGGTTACTGTGAAGAGGACGGAGTGGCCAAATGGCTGGAGGAGAATGCTTTCCGGGAACCCTGAGCGCGCGAAATCGGACCAGCGGAAATGCGGAAACGCCGAAACGCCGAAACGCCGAAACGACGGTTTCAAAAAAGCGTGATTTCCGAAAACCGGAACGCGCACGCGGAGAGATGCCGATTGCCTTGCAGGTGTGTAGACGCCGTTCCGGCGGCGTGAGGAAAGTCCGGCGGCCGGGAAGGTTCGGTCGACGCTCAGGCGACGAAAAACGTGAAGCCGGAGCGGAAGGCAATGACCCAGAGATAGACGTTGAGAACGCCTAAAATCGGCATCAGAAGCATCAGAAAAAGGCTTTTCAGGCGATATTTGAACACGAACATACATACATAGATCGTGATGGCGCCGCCGAGAAATCCGGTGAGCACCAGCCGGCCGTCGGAGGACTTGTCGGGTACGTCCTCGGAGTACTCGTCTTTCAGCCCTTTGACGAGCAGGAAAGAATAAAAATTCACAGCGAGAATGTATGCGATGAAAAACAGATAGAGAATCAGCATATTTTCAGTATGCACTGTTTTCGGAAAAATAAAAAGGAGAGTACCAAAGTATGAACATGAAAAAGAGAGCGTTGGTGAGCGTTTCGGACAAGACGGGAATTGTGGAATTCTGCAAGAGACTTTCAGCCTGCGGGTATGAAATCGTTTCGACGGGCGGGACGGCGAAAGCGCTGAAAGAAGCGGGACTTCCCGTGATCGGAATCAGCGAACTGACCGGATTTCCCGAATGCCTGGACGGCCGGGTCAAGACGTTGCATCCCGCCGTGCATGCGGGGCTTCTCGCCATGCGTTCCAATCCAGAGCACATGGCGCAGCTGGAAAAGCTGAACATCAATACGATCGACATTGTGGCGGTCAATCTGTACCCCTTCAAAGCGACGATTATGAAACCGGGCGTCACGTTTGCCGAAGCGGTGGAAAACATCGACATCGGCGGGCCCACGATGATCCGCGCGGCGGCGAAAAATTACCAGGACGTGGCGGTGATCGTCGATCCGAAAGATTACGAAAAAGTGCTCTCCGAGCTGGAAGCGGGAGAAATCTCTCTCGAGACCAAAAAATATCTGCAATATAAGGTTTTCGCGCACACGGCGGTTTACGACAGCATGATTTCCAATTACCTCGCGGCGCAACTCAATCTCCGTTTCCCGGACAGCATCACGTTCGCTTACGAAAAAGCGCAGGACATGCGGTACGGGGAAAATCCTCACCAGGGCGCTTCTTATTACA
>DVMZ01000166.1 GCA_018714725.1 Candidatus Scatosoma pullistercoris | reverse complement strand
GAATCGTCCGGGAATCGCTTGCAATCGCCTGCAATCGCTTGTATTTTTTGCCGGGATATGTTATAATAAGGGCAAAATCGGCGGGCCGGGCAGGGAACGGGTGCGTTTCCCGGCGTTTCCGGCCGTGCCGCGGCGGAGCGCCGGAGAGAGCGGCTGTCCCGTCGGTCGCCCTGTACGGGCAGCGGAGGAAAGCGTGTTCGGATCGGAAGAAGTCCTTTCAAGAGAAAAGGCGAAATTGTTGAGCCCCGTCGTTCTGGCCTTTGTGGGGGATGCGGCGTATTCCCTGTATGTCCGGGAACGGCTGGTGCGCTCGGGCGGAGGAAGGGCCTCGGATTTTCAGCGCGCGGCGGCGCGGGTGGTGTCGGCGCACGGGCAAAGCGAGTTTCTCGAACGGCTTCTGCCCTGTTTCACCGAAGAGGAAGCGGAAATTTTCCGGCGCGGCCGCAATGCGAAAAAAGCGACCAAGAGCAAGAATGCTTCCGTGTCCGATTACAACCGTTCCACGGGCTTTGAAGCGGTGCTGGGGTTTCTGTACCTCACGGGCAGTTACGGGCGCATCGGCGAGCTGCTTGCGCTGGACGGAGAGGATTCGTATAAAATAGACGCTGTGTGCGAAGGGTATAAACCGGGTAGATAAATCCATGAAAACAGAAGGAAGAAACGCCGTTGCGGAATTGCTGAAAACGGACAAAAACATCGATAAAATTCTCATGGAAAAGGGAGCGCAGGGCTCTCTTTCCGTCATTTTCGCGGAAGCGAGGAAACGGGGAATCCGCGTCCAGTTTGTCGAGCGCGCCGTGCTGGACAAGGAGAGCGAAAGCCGCCGTCATCAGGGCGTGATCGCCTTCACGACCGAATACGAATATTTCGATCTGGAGGACATCATTGCGGACAAAAGGAGCGAAAAGGGCGGCTTCGTGGTGCTTTGCGACGGCATTGAGGACGTGCACAATCTCGGCAGTATTCTGCGCGTGGCGGAATGCGCGGGCGCGGACGGCGTGGTCATTCCCAAGTCGGGCAGCGCGTCGGTGACCGAGAGCGTCATCCGCATTTCCGCCGGCGCGGCGGAGCATATCAAAGTGGCGCGGGTCACCAATCTGGGCGCGGCGGTGGAGACTCTGAAAAAGAACGGGTACTGGGTGTACGCGCTGGAAGCGGGCGGCGAAGACCTGTATGCCGAAGATTTTTCCGGCAATGTGGCGTTGGTGGTCGGCGGAGAGGATTCGGGCGTAAGGCGGCTGACGAAAGAAAAATGCGACAAAGTGCTTTCCATTCCCCTGTACGGGAAGGTCAATTCGCTGAACGCTTCGGTGGCGCTCGGGATCGCCGTGTATGAAGCGGCCAGGAGACGGCGGCAATCATGAAGGCGAAGCAGGAACGCCTCGTCCCCAGACAGACCGACGAATCGCTGGTGGAGCGGGCGCAGGCCGGAGACAAACAGGCGACGGAGGAGCTGCTTTCAAGGTATGCGGGGCTGGTCCGCGGCCGCGCGCGGGGATTCTTTCTCGTCGGCGGGGAGACGGAGGACCTGATTCAGGAAGGCATGATCGGCCTGTATCGGGCGGTGAGCGAATACCGCGTCGACCGGGAAGGGGGCATGAGCTTCAAGAACTTCGCCTATCTCTGTGTTTCGCGGCGGATCATCGACGCGGTGAAAGCGTCCGCGAGGAAAAAGAACGTGCCGCTCAACAATTACGTTTCCCTCTTTCAGTCGGAGTGGGAAATGCCCGTGTCCAGTCCGGAGGACGAAGTGATCCGCGGCGAGGACAGACGGGAATTTTTACAGAAAATGAGCAAGGAACTGTCCGATTTTGAATTCCGCGTGACCGTGATGTATATGGACGGACTGAGTTGCGCGGAAATCTGCGAAGCGACGGGCAAGGAAGAGAAGAGCGTGGACAACGCCATTCAGCGCAGCAAGAAAAAATTGCAGAAACTGCTGAAACGCTGAAAGGACGGCGCTTTTCGCCGGCAGAAAAGAGAACGGAGAAAGGAAATGGCATATCTGGCTTTATACAGGAGATTTCGTCCCGTTACGCTGGACGATGTGGTGAGACAGGAACATGTGGTCACCGTGCTGAAAAATCAGACGGAGACGGGCCGGGTCGGGCACGCCTATCTCTTTTGCGGGCCGCGCGGGACGGGCAAGACGAGCGTCGCCAAAATTTTTGCCGCCGCCATCAACTGCGAGCATCCCGTGAACGGTTCCCCGTGCGGGAAATGCGCCGTCTGTCGCGCTTTGGCCGATCCTTCCAACCTGGACATCGTCGAAATCGACGCCGCGTCCAACAACGGCGTGGACGAAATGCGCGACCTGAGGGAAAAAGTGCAGTACCCGCCCGTCGCGGGGAAATACAAAGTGTACATCGTGGACGAAGTGCACATGCTGTCCACGGGCGCATTCAACGCGCTGTTGAAAACGCTGGAAGAGCCGCCCGCGCACGCCGTGTTCATCCTCGCCACCACCGAAGTGCAGAAGATCCCCGCCACCATTCTGTCGAGGTGTATGCGTTTCGATTTTAAGCTCATTCCGCAGGCGGATCTTGAAGCGCGCTTAAAAGCCATTCTTAAAGAGATCGGCAAGACTTATGAGGAAGAAGCGGTTGCCGCGATTGCGCGCGCGGGCGCGGGAAGTGTGCGGGACATGCTTTCGCTGGCGGATACCTGCGTTTCTTACAGCGCGGGAAAGCTCACTTACGAAGACGTTGTCTCCGTACTGGGCGGCGCGGGATTCCGGGAGACGGGCGAACTTTGCGCGGCCATGCTCGCAGGGGAAGCCGGAACCGCTTTTTCCCTGACCGAAGAAATTCTGTCGGGCGGGAAGAGCGTGGGGATGTTGCTCAAAGACGTGCTGAATTTCCTCAATGCCTGCTCGGTGGCGAAAATGTGCCGGGATGCGGAGAAAATACTGGCGCTGCCGGCCGATATGTTCGGGGCGGTGTCTGCGATCGCGCAGAAGACGGACGGACATCGCCTGCTTCGCGCGACGGAAATTTTCGCGGATACCGAAAACGCGCTCCGCTATTCCGCGTCTCCGCGCATCGTGTTTGAAACGGCGGTGATGAAGGCGGGAATGCCCGCTGCGGATTACGACATCGAAACGCTGATCGCGCGCGTTTCCGAACTGGAAAAGCGCCTTGACGAAACGCCTCTTCGCCCGCAGTCTCCGGCCGCGGCGGCCGGTCGCGTTCCGCTTTCGGACGGGTCGGAAAAGGAACCCGCGGCAGAGAAAAAGTCCGCGCTTTCCCGCCCCTTATCCGGGCGGACGGAAAGAGAGGAACCGGAGTTTTTCGCTTCGGACGACGAGGCGCCGCCTTTTGACGAAACGCCTCCGCCCGATGAGGCGGTGACGGGCGGCAACGTCTATTTTGATCCCGGGTTTCTGCCCGAGCCCGCCCGTGCGGAGGCTGGCGAGGAAAAGGGCGCCGCTTTCACGGGACCGGAAAGGCCGCAGGCTGTGGCATCCGGCAGGAAAAAGAGCGCCGTCGGCGCGGAAATCCGTGCGGAGAGACCGGTCGGCGGAAACGGCGGGGTCGGTACAGCCGGAAATGCCGGCGGAAGCGGAACGGAAAGCGCCGCGCAGGGCGCGGGGGCGGCCCCTTTGAAACCCGCGGTGCGCGCCAGCGCGGTGCAGGGAGACGCCCGGGCCACGTTCGGCAGTTTTCTCCGGGCGCTCCGCAAGACGGCAAAGAACGGCGTGCTGTTCACCTTGTGCATGGACCTCGACTGCGTATACGAGGGAGAGAAATTCGTCCTGTACACCGAGAGCGAGACCATTTACGCTTCTCTGACCAGGCCGGAGCACCGGGCGCTGGTAGAGGGGGCGCTGTCGGCAATCGGGCTCGGCGATTTTGAAATCCGGCTTCGTGGCAAAGAAAAGGACGATTTCAACAAGAGCCTCAGCGAACTGAAAGAGAAATTTCCCGGCGTGAAAATAGACGTCAAATGAGCGGTTGTGCGCCCGGGGGAGCAGTTGGCGGCAATAAACGGCCGCTCGGCATAAAAGGGCCCGTAAGGGCGAAAATCATCGGTTAAAAATTGTCAATCAATACGGAGGAAGGGAATCATGGCAGGATTCAAAGGCGGAAACGGAAATATGCAGAATCTGATGCGTCAGGCGCAGAAGATGCAGGAAGAAATGGAAAAGACGGCGGAGCTTCTCGACGATTGGGAGATCGTCGGCACGTCGGCGGGCGAAGCGGTCGTGGTGTACATGAACGCGAAGAAGATCATCAACGGGATCGAGCTGGACGAGAGCGTCGTGGATCCCACCGACGTGGAAATGCTGGAAGACCTGATCATGGCGGCGATCAACGACGGATATTCCAAGGCCGACAAAGTGTATGAAGAGAAGATGGGCAAGTACGGCAATATGGGTTCGCTCGGAGGCATGATCTGATCCATGGATATCTTTATCGAGCCGATCGGGCGGCTGATCAACGAATTTTCCAAGCTGCCCGGGGTGGGAAAAAAGACGGCGATGCGCTATGCGTATCGGATCGTCGACATGAGTGAAGCGGAGGCGCGCGCTTTTTCCGACGCCATCGTCAACGTCAAACGCAAGGTCAGATACTGTAAAATCTGCGGGAATTTCACCGAAAACGAAGTGTGCGACATCTGCCGGGAACGGGACGGGAGCACCATTTGCGTGGTCAAGGAGCCCCGGGACGTCGCCGCGATTGAAAAATTGCACGAATTCAAGGGAGTCTATCATGTCCTGCACGGGGTGATCGATCCCATGGAGGGTGTAGGCCCCAATGACATCCGCATCCGGGAATTGCTGGCGCGCATCGGGGAGGGGGATGTAAAAGAAGTGATTGTGGCTACCAATCCGGACGTATCCGGCGACGCGACGGCGATGTATCTCGCTCGTCTGATCAAACCGCTGGGCGTCAAAGTCACGCGGCTTGCGCACGGGATTCCCGTGGGCTCGGAAATCGAATACACCGACGATGTGACGCTCACGCGGGCGTTTGTGGAAAGGAACCCGCTTTGACGGGGACAGGGGAGCGACGACATGAAAATTTCCGTATTGGGTTGCGGGCGCTGGGGCTCGTTTATCGCCTGGTATCTGTGTGGCAGAGGATACGACGTCTGTTCCTGGGGACCGGCCGGCGGAGAATCGTATGAGGTGCTGAAAAGGACGGGCCGGAACGAATATGTGGAGCTGGACAGGCGCATTCTTCTGACCTGCGATCTCGAAGAAGCGGTGACCCGTGCGGAAACGATCGTCGTTTCCATTTCTTCGCAGGGCTTGCGGGAGTTCGTGAAAAAAATTCTCGCGTTTGACGTTTCGGACAAGGATTTCGTGCTCTGTATGAAGGGGATCGAAGTGGGGACGGGCAACCGCCTGTCCGAGATCCTGGTGCAGAGCGGAATTGCCCCCGAACGGGTTGCCGTCTGGGTGGGGCCGGGGCATATTCAGGCGTTCACGCAGGGGATCCCCAACTGCATGGTGATCGATTCGGCTTCGGAGACATTGAAAAAGCGGCTGGCGGACGGATTCCGTAGCGATCTCATCCGTTTTTATTACGGCAGCGATCTGATCGGAACGGAAATCGGCGCGGCGGCGAAAAACGTCGTCGGAATTGTCGCGGGCGTGCTGGACGGCTGCGGCTACGGCGCGCTGAAAGGCGCTTTGATGGCGCGCGGCGCGCGGGAAGTGGCAAGGCTGATCCGCGCCATGGGCGGCAATGAACTTTCCGCATACGGGTTGGCGCACCTCGGGGATTACGAGGCGACGCTGTTCAGCGAATACTCCCACAACCGGAAATACGGCGAGATGCTGGTGAAGGGCGAAAAGTTCGGAAAGCTGGCGGAAGGGGTGCCCACGGCTGCGGCCATGAAGGCGCTGGGGGAGAAATACGGCGTGGAATTGCCGATCACCGAAGCCGTTTACGATCTCTGTTACCGGGAGACGGAAGAGGATTGCCGGGAACGCTGTCTGAAATTGCTGGCGCGCCTTTTCGCACGCGACACCAAATCGGAATTTTACGTCTGAAGGGCGGTTTTTGTGTAGGGAAACCTGACTTACGGAAACATATTGTGAAAAAATCCTCCGCCGCGCGGGAAATCCGCGCGGCGGAGGATTTTTTGCTCCGAAAGAAAAACAAACGGATAAAAGAGGAAATGCCGGG
>DVMZ01000165.1 GCA_018714725.1 Candidatus Scatosoma pullistercoris | reverse complement strand
ATTCAAAAATGGACAGAGGCCGGGTCAGTCCGATGTTATAGGCGCCCTTTGGTCCGTCCGCCCCCAGCCGCGTGCCCTGTCCGCCCGCAAGCAGGACCGCCGCCACTTTCCCCTGCCGGATCGCCTCCGCGCCCACGCGCCCGAATTCCGCTTTTCTCCGAGCGATCTCCTCCTGCGACATGCCTTCGATCGGACGGATATCACGGCCGCGGCCGCTCAGGTCCTCCGGATGAAGCAACGTTTCCTCGAAGCTCCAGTCGATCTTCCCGACGGCATTCAAAAGCCGCGCTTTGCCCGCCCTGTCCAGTTCCGGATAAAAACGCAGCAGCTGTTCCTGTCCCCGTTCCCGCAAAAGCGCTTTCGTTTCCTCATAAGTCATTTTCGGTCCCTCTCTTGCCTGCGGGATTTTTCCGCCCGCATCCACTTGTATTATTGTAGCAAAAATATCTCACAAAATCAAGTATTGTTTGTCTTTTTTCTGAAAACCATTTACATTTGTCCGCAGATATGGTACATTAACAATATGAATATCCACGCATTTTTCCGAAAACTCGTCCTGCGTTTCCGCTGCAGGAAATATGGACTGTCCTTCCCGCTGTACTGCAAGGCGCACGGCGTAAAAACGCCCGACCGCCAGGGCGCGCTCGCCCAAAGCCGGGCCGGAGACGAATTGCAGCTCGTTCACGTCCCCGCGGACGGGTATCCGTTCAACATATACGTTTACAGCATCGGACTCAACCGGATTCTCGGCTATCTCGACGCGCGTCTGGCGGAAAAACTGGTGCGCGCGTTCGGAGCAGGGCTTTGCCTGGACGGAGAGATTGCAGGCGTCACCGGCGGACCTCCCGAATACAAATATTTCGGCTGCAATCTTCGCATTTTCGACACAAAAACCATGATGCTTCCCTATCTCGACGGCTGATCCGGAACATCGTCCCAATCCGCGCCCGTCTTTTGCGTACACAAAGCGTCTGCGCAACTCCCCATTGCTTTGTGCCGTTCAGTCCGGGATTTTTCTCTTTGACTTTCCGAATTTTCCGGCGACGAACGCATACCTGATCCCCTCGGATAAGCTCTAAAATAAAAAATCCGGAATATAAAAGCAGAAGGCAAAACCGCCGGCCCCGGAATCTTCCGGGGCCGGCGGTTTTGCGCAATTTCCTTGCAATCTGCTGTTTTTCAGTCTGAATATTTCCGCTCACCGTTCCGCCGTTTCTTCTTTGGGCGGAAAGACGGTGACGATCATTCTCTTGATACAGCGGTCTGCGACGGACAACACGCGGATATTCATGCGATCGGTGCTGAGTTCGAAAGTGGAGCCGTCTTCCGGCAACGTTCCCATCATCCCGCAGACATAGCCGCCGAATGTCTCGAACTCCTCACTTTCTTCTTCCGGAAGATTGACCCCCAGCGTTTCCTCTACCTTGTCAATAGGCGCCAACCCCGTGATTTCCCACTGATTTTCGCCGAGAGAGCGAATCTCGTATTCCGCTTTGTCGTCCTTTTCGGTGAGTTCGCCCACAAGCTGTTCCAGAAGATCGTGCAAGGTGACAATCCCGCTCATGCCGCCGTATTCGTCGACGACGACGGCAAAGTATTCCCTCGTCATTTTCATCTTATAAAACAGGGTGTTGGCGGGCGTGTTTTCCGCGACGAATACCGCCGGAGAAACGGCTTTTTTCATCACGTTTTCGCGGGTTTTGTCTTCCAGGCGGAAGTAGTCTTTGGTACAGAGCACCCCGCGGACGTCGTCGATTCCCTTTCCGCAGACGGGATAATAAGTGTGGCGGGTGGCATTGATCAACGCCTTCCACTCCGCGTCCGACTTATCCAGGAACAAGAGATCGGTATCCTTCCGGTGCGTACACACTTCTCCCACCGTCAGTTCTTTGAACTCAAAGACGTTTTTGATGAATTCGTTTTCCTCGCTGTCGATCGACCCCTTTTCGCTGCCGGCTTCCGCCATCATCATGATCTCTTCGCCCGTGACTTCCTCCTCCTCTTCGTTCGGGTTGATTCCGAACAGGCGCAGAACGCCGTTGGCCGACACGGTGAGCAGCCAGACGATGGGCGCAAAGACCACCGAGACAAACCGCAGAATCCCCGAAAGCCCCAAAGACATCTTTTCGGCTTTCTTCATGGCAATACGCTTCGGGATGAGTTCGCCGAACACGATGCTGAAATAGGCCAGAATCAGCGTAATCAGAATGACGCAAACCGAATGAATCACCGCCCGCGGAACGGGAATGCCCGTCTTCATGATCAGCGATACCAGCGGTTCGGCAAAATTATCGGCGGCAAACGCACCGCCCAGGAAGCTCGCCAGCGTGATCGCCACCTGAATCGTGGACAAAAAACGCGCGGGCTGAGAAGTCAGTTTGATAATGCGCTTTGCACGGCGGTCTCCCTTCTCCGCCATTTTCTGCATTTTGGTTTCATTCGCGGAAATCACCGCGATCTCCGCGCTTGCAAAAACCCCGTTGAAAAATATAAGTACAATTTGCAGTATGAGTGCTCCCCACAACATAAAAATAAAATTACTCCTTGATCGATTTTTCCGGAATTCTTCCGAATTTCAGAGGTCTGAAAATACAAAAAGGCATAACCCATACGTCACCCGACGTATAAGTTATGCTTAAAGAAGAAATCTATCCGAAATGAGAACAGGAGTAAAAAGCGAATATGGCTTACTACTGTCGTCAGCGTTCACGTTGCCTCTCCTTATTTTGATAGTTGCTATTATTGTACTGTATCCCGGAGGGAAATGTCAACCGTTCTCGCAGGCAAAACGCAAAAAATTTTACAAAAAACGACGAATCCGCACGTTTTTTATGGTTACCGGTCTTTTTGCAGTCCTGCGGCAGACATTTTTTCATTTTTCTCCCGTCACTTCTGCCCGGCCGGCACAGCGCTTACAACGCCTGCACGGCAGAAAATTCTTCTCCCGGCGGACAGTTTCCCCGACTTCGGACTAAAAAGGATACTCTTTCAGAAATCCGGCTTTCTGCCCCCAGAATTTATTCTGAGAATAGGCATCCTGCATTCCCTCGGGAACAAAAATTTCCGCGAGATGAATGCAATTCTGCCAGCTCGTCGAACCCATGGTGCCCGAAATCGCCCCGTCTTCTGCTAGCGCGGTATTATTCAGATAAATTCTTTCCAAAGAAGAACAATCCTGAAAAGTTCCGTAGCGCCCATTCATACAGACGGAAACATAATTTTCCGGAATCCAAAGCTCTGTAAGCTTTGTATATTTTGCCGCAGGCGTGTTGCCGGTTCCCCGGAACGCATACACTCCGATTTCCGTCAGCATAACTCCGGTTTCAGAATACGCCGGCAGAAACAGCCGGGCCGGCAAAGTATCTTTTGCCGTGACCGTACCTGCGATTATGGAAGTTCCCGTAACTTTGAAAAATTTCAGCGCAGAAGAAATATCCCGGACCGAAAATTCCGTATCCGCTCCGACCGGCAGGGACAGAGAGATGCTTCCGTTCTCGGTCGTATACAAGTTCTCGCCGATCCGGAAAGACAAATCCAGACAGTTTTCATAATCGGTTACCGAAATCACTACGTCAAACGTATTCCCTTCGCGCACTTCCGCCGCCGTCGGCTGAATCGCTATCAACCCCCTCGTATCCGCCGTTCCGATCGTACAACTGTACATTTCCGCTTTGCGGCAAGAGACCGTGACTGACGCTGAACTTTCCCCGACGCAGGCATAGATTATTGCCGTCCCCTCGACTTTCGCCTCAACCCTGCCCCATCGGTCCACGGAAAAAAGCGACGGATCAGAACTGTTCCAATACACGGGAAAGGAAATGCTTCTGGCGCCCGCATATTCCTCGTGTTCCGGATAAGCGACCGTCACGGCCGCCGTCAGTGAAGCGCTTTCTCCGATGTCGAATATCCCGGACGGCTCCGGAACTTTCAGCGCAATTTCCCGCACAGGCCGGGAATCGGAATACTCCTCGGTCATCAACGCGGCGCAATCGACGCCCCGAAGCACAAAACTCCGAAGAATCTCCCGTTCGTCGTCCGAATACCCCAACGTATCGTCCTGTAAAGCCGCAGAAGCCACATAAGAGACGGAACGCGCATTGAGCAGGCAGTCCGTCCCTTCGGAAAACGCCGCATAACGATAGGACGCCGTTCCGTCCTCCGCCCGCGTTTCCACATAGGCGACGGCCGTAAAATCCAGATTCAGATTCTGATACAGAATAGACACTACCGAGCCCTGAACCATCCACTTGCCGTTTTCCTGCACGGGTACGCAATCCATGCGCAAAGCGGGTTTTGCTCCTTCGGTTTCCAATGCGGCCAGTGCATTGACATAGTCACAGATTCCGTCTTCGGCTCCGCTCCTCTCCAACGCCTCCTGAAAATAAAAAGCGGGAGCGATGACAAAACCGAAACTTTTCTCTTCATCGCCGGAAATTTCCCCAGCCAATTCTTCGGAAACCCAGGCCCGGAAACGAATTCCGGTCCATTCGTTGAGGCGGATTCCCGCCCCGGATTGCATAACAAAATCCTCTTGCGGAAAAACCAGATCTGCCGCCCCGCCTGAAACGCCGAAGTCCGTTTCCGAAGTTTCCCCGTCCCAGGCCTGAAAATCAATATCCTGTGCAAAAGCGTCGATTTCAGCAGTCTGATTTTCCGGAATCATACGGAACAGCGCCGCCGCGAGAAGGGCAATTACCCCCGCCAGGCAAATCCCTGCTACCCTCTTACGGGAATTTTTTATCCCTTTTTTCATCTGCGTATACCTCTTTTTGGTTTTTTATGCCGGACAGACGTTGAACTTTTTAATACGCGTAATCTGTAATAGTTTACTTATTTTACCATAAATTCCCATAAA
>DVMZ01000164.1 GCA_018714725.1 Candidatus Scatosoma pullistercoris | reverse complement strand
GCGGGATTTGTCTCCGTCGCGGCGGTCGCCCTGTTGCTGGCGGTTTTCAGAAAGAAAAAAATAAATTGACCGAAAAGGTTATCAAGGAGGGAACTATGAGTAAAAAACTTTTGGCAACGCTTGCTTCGGCTATGTTGGTTGCGAGCATCGGAACCGCGGCTCTGCCCGTCAATGCGGACTATGTCGACGAAGACAACGTGACGCATTACGGCTGGACGCTCGCCTGCGAAGAGGTCAACGAAAGCGCGTTCGAGTTCGGGGAGGACGGCATGATCACGGATATCTATGCGGCCAGCGCCGTGGATACCGAGAATCAGTTCACCAACATGTTCGCCCTGCGCGACGTGTCCTATGCCGCCGACGAGGAATACACGGTGCAGGCGACGTTCACGCCCGATCCCGAATCCGATCTTTCCGCCGAGCGCGCGTACGGAATCGTGGCGTGGTATGCGGACGAGAACAACTATCTCATCTATTGGCTGCAGCAGAAGATGGACGGCGGCTGGTCGGGACAGTTCTACGGCCGCGTGGGCGGCGTCTATAAGACCGCGATCAGCACCAAGACGGGAAAGACGACCTGGCAGAGCTTTGAATTTGACGATATGTGGTGGGATAACGGAAATGTCTCTCATCCCGATCTCGTCGGAACGCGCAACGTCGTGATTGAAAAAACGCTCTCTATCAAAGTCGTTTCCAAAATCGAGACGGTGACCGTCGAGGGAACGGATTACACCTGCCGTTCTTTCGAGCTTTACGAAGTGTATAACAATACGGAATTCCTTTCCAACAAATATTACATGAGAGACATTACTTCGGAAAGCCCCGCGTTCAACGTCGGTCTGTATGCGCAGAAATTTGACGTTTCCGTATCCGGCTACAGCTGTGTCGCTTCGGGGGACGAAGCGCGCATTTCCGCTGTGGAAACGGCGATGACCGGTCTTTCCGCCACCGTCGACGCGCAGGAAGACATCGACGCGATCGTCAAAGCGCGCGCCGATTACGAGCGCCTTCTCGATTTGCAGGCCCGCATGACGGACGAGGCCGCCGCGACGGCGGCGCTGGAAGCGGCGGAAAACGGCGTGGGAACGTATGTGGACGGACTCATCGTCGCGCTCGATTCTTCTTCCGCGACCTTCAAGGAAGATGTGGACGAAGTTTACAATCTGTACATGTCGCTCACCGATCTCCTCGCGGCGAAAGTGACCAAGACGGCGGAATTGCAGGCGGCTCTGGAAGAGGCGCAGAATCCCACTCCGCCGGAAGATTCCTCCGATTCGAGCGTTCCTTCGGATTCTTCCGACTCTGTTGAGCAGCCTGATTCCACGGCTTCCTCAACGACTTCCGATTCCGTCGGCGGCGGAACGAGCAGCGACGGCGGCAGCGGCTGCGGTTCGATCCTTCCGATCGGCGGCGTCTGCGCGGCGGCCCTTTTGCTGGGCGGGATTGCGGTTTTGCCCAGAAAGAGAAAGTAAGGGCGGAACGGGACCGACCGGCACAAAGCGACGGGTAGTCGGGCCGGTCGGGACGGAATGAGAGAGGCGCTCTGCGCGCACGGCCGTGCATACGGCCGCGCGCGCGGCAGAACGGGTGCGGCGCGCGGAGCGCCGGCCGGCGCCGTTTTCCGGAAAGTCCGGAAACGGCATAACGGACGCCCGGCCCCGGTTTTCATACCGGGGCCGGGCGTTTGTCTGTTGCGGTCCGCATATAAATCGGAAGTTACGGCGGGAAAAATCCGGGTTTTCGACAAAACTCCTTTCAAAAAAATATTTTTCTTCTGTTATAAAACGGCTCGCGCTTTCATAGATTAAAGCAGAACGATACCGAAAGGAAAAAGGAGATTTTTTATGAACGAAGAAATCGAATATGCCGAAATGCTGGAAATTCCCGTTTCTACGGTCAATGTGGTGAAGAAAAAACGCCGGGTGCACGGCAGGAACGCGGGCAATCTCAAAGAGCGCCTGATTTCCCGGATCAACGACCGGGTGGGGGCGGACGAGGCCGATCGCGCGCAGCCCGATTCCTTTGCCCAGGATCCCGTTTACGCTTCGGCGGAGAATGCCGCCATCGAGGACGCCGCGGCAAACGCCGGGCGAGAGGACCCCGAACTCAACGAATTCGCTTACCGGGAGGGCGGGGAACGGCTGGATACCGTACTGCTTTCCGACGGACCGGCGAAAGGCAGAAGAAAATCCTTCTTCGCGGGCGCGGAAGCGGATGCCGAAGAGGAAACCGCGCCGGCGTCCCGTCGCGCGGGGATTCTGCTCACGGCGGAATTTGCGCTCGCTTGTCTTCTTTGCGGCGGGATTTTCCTCACCAACGTGTTCATGCCCTCCAGCGCGATCAATACGTTTTTCCGCAGCCTGATGCCCGGTGAGACGGCGACGGCGGACAATCGGGTGTATTCCGATCTGGAACTCGGCAGTGTGGTCAGCGAGCTTTCCGACGCGGAACTGAGCATTTCTCCGGCAGGCGTGCTCTCGTTCACGGACGAATGCTGCGTGTACCCCGTCGCGGACGGCAAAGTGGCGGAAGTCACCGAAAACGCCGACGGAACGTATAACGTGCGCGTCGATTATACCGACAGCTTCTACGGTATGCTCAGCGGGCTGGATTATGTGTATTATGAAGCGGGCGACAAAGTGTACGGCAATGTCCCCGTCGGGTACAGCAACGGAGAATCGGCCGTTCAGGTGACGATGTATTCGGAGGACGTGCTTCTGAACTGCTACACGGTGGACAGCGAGAACTGTTTGAGCTGGGTGACTTCGGAAAGCTGAGGACGATTTGCGCCTTCGGGGCGGATTGCTTTTATCGGGAAGGAATGAAGATAAGAAACGACGGTGCGCCGCGGGAACCGCGGCGCAAAAATTCTTTTGCGCCCTTCGGGCCCCGCCGCAGGTTTTGCGTGCACCCGCTCTTTTTGCTGCTGGGCGTGTACTATTCTTTCGTCGGCCGGCTGCCGGTATTTTTGCTGGGGACGCTGGTCGCGTTGCAGCACGAATGCGCGCACGCCTTTGCCGCGGCGAAACTGGGATATAAACTCAACCGCGTGGTGCTGATGCCTTACGGGGCGGTGATCGACGGCGATCTGGGCGGAATCGGATTCCGGGACGAGATGTTCGTCGCCGTCTGGGGGCCGTTGTGCAATCTGTTCACGGCGGCGGGCTTTGCGGCGCTCTGGTGGTTTTTCCCGGATACTTATGCGTTCACGGACACCGCGTGTTTTGTCTCGCTTGCCATCGCCGCAGTCAATCTTCTTCCCGCTTATCCGCTGGACGGGGGGCGGGTGCTCCGCTGTGCGCTCTGCCTGCATATGCCCCCAAAGCGTGCGGAGAGGATTTGCCGGGGGATTACGTTGGCGTTCGCCGCAACCCTGCTTGCCGTCTTTGTCGCTCAGTGCGTCAAAAAAACGCCCAATTTCACTTTGCCGGCGTTTGCGCTGTTTCTGGCCGTCGGGGCGTTCGGCAATGCGAAGGCGGACGAGGCGAAATATGTCAAGATCAATTTCTCTTCCAAAGACGCTTTTCGCCGCGGCGTGGAGATACGCAGGGTTGCGGTGACCGCGGACTGCACCTTGAAGCGCGCCGTCGGGTTTGTCGAGCGGGATAAATATCTCATACTGGACGTTTACGACCGGGAAGAGAACTATCTCGGGGAAATCCGTCAGAACGAGCTGGCCGAGCTTTTTTTCTCCGCCGGAATCTATCAGACGCTGGGGGAATTTTTATAAATAAAATGTAAAAAAACCGCAAAAAAATCCGGACGAAAATCTTAAACCCACTTGCAAAAAACGCTGTGATGTGCTATACTGTTTAACGGAAAACGATTGGCGGGGAAAATGAACGGAAAGGAGAGAAACTTTTCCGGAGAGTAATGCAAAGAGCGGGTTATGGCGCCAGATGAAGAAGGAATGGTTTTTCGATCGTTATTGCGGCCAGCAGTTTGTCGCGTTCATGGAGGACGGGAAGCTGGTGGAGTTTGCCGCGGAAGAGGAATCGGGCGGCGAGATCGTGGGGAATATTTATAAAGGCCGTGTGATGAACGTGCTCAGCGGAATGCAGGCGGCGTTTGTCGCCTGCGGTCTCGAGCGCAACTGTTATTTGTCCATGGGGGAATCCTACACCGATTACAACAAATATGACGGTACCATGGGAGAGACGACATGGCAACAGCCCGAATGGAAACCGGGCGATGAGATCATTGTACAGGTGGTGCAGCCTCCGCGCGGAAACAAGGGCGCGAAGGTCACCACCCATCTTTCTTTTGTCGGGAAAAATCTCATTTATCTTCCGAATACGGATTTTATCGGCATTTCCCGCAAGATCACGGAAGAGGAGCTCCGGGCGAATCTGCTGCTCACGGCGGAGCGGATGCGGGACCGGGCGGGGGAAGGGTTTATCGTCCGCACGCAGGCCCCGTTTGCGAGCAGGAAGGAACTGAAAAAGGAATCGGAATACCTCAAAAATCTCTGGCGCGCGATGCTCCGGCGTGCGAAGGACGCGCCGGTGGGCAGCGTTTTGCATAAAGAGGAGGATCTTCCGGCGCGTGTGATGCGGGACAGTATCGGCGAGGACGTGACGGCGATCCGGGTGGGAGACAGAAGCCTGTATGAAAGGATTGTGGAGCTGGTGCGCCTGCGGGGTGACATTTCCGAACGCAAAGTGACGCTGTACGCGGGCGAGCGTTCGATGTTGCGCGAATACGGCATTTCGCCGCTGGTCTATGCGGCGGCACAGCCGCAGGTCATGCTGGAAAGCGGGGGGTATCTGGTCATCGATCACACGGAAGCAATGACGGTGGTGGATGTGAACACGGGCAGTTTTGTGGGGGATGTGAATCTGGAAGAAACGGTGTTCCGGGTGAATCTGGAAGCGGCGCGGGAGATTGCCCGGCAGGTCCGGCTGAGAAACGTCGGCGGGATAGTGGTGGTGGACTTTATCGACATGACGGACGAAGGGCACAAGGCTGCGGTGACGGCGGAACTGACGGAGTGCCTGTCGCGGGACAAGGCGAAGTGCCGGATACTTCCCATGAGCGATTTATGTCTTACGGAATTTACGCGCAAGCGGGTGGGAAACGATGTGCTGAGTTATCTGGTGAAGCCGTGCGGGGATTGTACCGGGCGGGGGTATGTGCCGGCGGATATTTTTGTGGTTGCGCATATTCGGGCGGATATCCTGGACCGGTTTGCGGACGGATACAAAGCGGTGATTGTAGAGCTGAACGAAGGGATCATGCAACGGATCCTGAAAGAGGGTCTATTGCGCGAGGAAGTCTCGGGGGCGTGGAGGGACAAGCAGGTCTATATGGTTCCGCACAAGACGTTTGCGGAGAAGAAGTACTCGGTGCGCGGAGACAATTCCGGCGTTCTGACCCTTCCCGACAAAGCGCAGCTTCTGTATTGAGCTACGCAAGCCGAACGGCTTGCGCAGTCACGGGTCAAGGGACGATGTCCCTTGCGGATGCAGGGCGGAGCCCGCAAACCCTTGCCGTAAGGCAACGCCGCCGAAGGCGCCCCCGAACCCATATAAGCAAGCCGAACGGCTTGCGCTAACCGCCGCCAGGCGGTCATACGCCGTCAGGCGCCCCCGAACCCACAAACGCAAACCAGAAGCTTTCGCGTTTACAGCCAAAGACGGCTATCTGCCGAAGGCGTACTGTTTCCGATAAGCAGAAAAAAGAACCTCCTTATCGGGAGATTCTTTTTCTTTTCCATAGGGGCAGGGGAGCGATGAAATAAAATCCGGCGGCAAAACCGCCTTTGCTCGCCGGCACCGGAACGGCCTGCATTTGCCTGCCTCTGCCCGCTTCTTCCGGGCGATCACCGGGGAAAGGCTCCCCGGCATCGGACGGGCGGAAAACGCACTCGTTTACAGGAATTCTTTCAGCCGCTTTTCAAAAACTTCTTCGAGTTCGATCAGTTCTTTCAGAAGCGCGGTGATCTCCTCGTCGTCGTCCTCGGGCAGGTCGCCGAGGGAGGTTTTCAGAGACGTGATGCCCATCACCGTGCCCTGAATCATCATTTCCGCAATGTGCGGTCGGGAATTGTCCATCATCGTGCTCATCTTGATCGAGCCCCACATCATCGCCTTTTTGACGGGGCCGGGCTCCTTGACTTCCAGACCCTTATCCCGCGCAAGACAGGCGGCTTTGCCCGAAATGCGCTCGTATTCTTCATGCTCGCGCAGAATTTCCGCTTTCAGTTCTTCATCTTCCACGGCGGGGAGAATGTCGGAAATCGATTCGAGAGCCAGATGGCAGTTGCGGTAAATCTCCGACAGAATTTCTTCGCTTTTTTTGACTTCCATAAAATTGTACTCCTTTCTTCTTGCAGTATCTTCCGTTTTTCCGCTGAATATGCGAAATGTGCGAAAAAACCGGAAAACGGCGAAAAAACGCTTGACTTCATCGTCGGGAGTATGGTATAGTATAGTCCGAGCCGACAGAAACGGGCTTTTTTAAGCGTGGCCGATGCGGCGTTTTTCAGGGGCCGGACAAGGGCTTCGAGGGTGTCGGGAATTCCCGGGACTTTGGAAAGCCGGAAAGCGATTCCGGGAAAAACGTCGGCGGAAATGCGCCTGGATTCTTCGAGACTGGAAAGAGGAGGTAAAAACCATGTACGCTATCATCGAGAACGGAAACAAACAGTATAAGGTGGCGGAGGGCGACGTTGTCCGGATTGAAAAGATCAAGGCCGGCGAGGGTGAAACCGTTTCCTTCCCCGTATTGCTCGTTTCCGACGAAAACGGGATCAGGACGGGGGCAGACGCCGCCGCGGCGAAAGTGACCGCTACGGTCGTCGAGCAGGGCAAGGATAAGAAGATCATCGTTTTCAAGTATAAAGCGAAGAAGAACGAGCGTAAGAAGCAGGGTCACAGACAGCCGTTCACGGCGGTCAAGATCGAAAAGATCGAGCTTTGAACCCGAAGGGTTTCCCTTCCGCTTAAAGGTTAAAGCGGAATCGGCGGAAACCGAAAAATCTGAAATCAAGGAGAAATAAAAAAGATTTTCATCAGTTTATTCGCTCATAAAAAAGGAACCGGGTCCTCTCACAACGGCCGTGACAGCGAAGCGAAGCGCCTTGGCGCAAAGCGCGGCGACGGTCAGCAGGTGCTGGCGGGGAACATCCTCGTCCGTCAGAGAGGCACCAAAATTTATCCGGGCACGAACGTGGGCATCGGCAGCGACGATACTCTGTTTGCGCTTGTGGACGGCGTGGTTCGCTTTGAAAGAATGGGCAAGGACAAGAAGAAGGTCAGCGTCTATCCCATCGGGGCGGATGTGGCGGCTGCCGAATAATTTACAAGACAATCAGATCTGAATATTTCCGTCGGCTGCCCGGCGGAGAAACGGCCCGGCGCCCTCTTGGAGGGCGCCGGGCGTATTTTTTGCACAAATGTTTTTCAGAATAAAAGGTTGGGAAGGGGCATGTTTTCCGGAAGAAAGGGAAACCTGGCGTTTTCCCGCGCTTTGACCGATTTTTGTCCCGGGCGCCGGCAGAGCCGGCGCCCGGGACATTTTGAGTTTCGGGCGAGACAAATCACAGGATCGGTTTTTGGAGTTCGCGCTTATTTTTTGCAACAGTAAAAAACAGGCCGGCAATAAAAAACCGGTAAATAAACGCGGCGCGGAAAACCGGGCGGTGGATTCGGGCGCGAAGCGGCCCGGAAACAGCCGGCGCAAAAATCAAAAAATGCGGCGGGCAGGGGAGCGGTTTTCGCGCGTTCAGCCGAGCTTTCCCTTCATTTTTTCCGTCATTTCCGCTTCCGCCTTCTGTCGTCTGACGGCGAGGTCGCGCTTTTTCAGAATTTTGTTGATCAGGGCGAAAAAGACGGCGGTGGAGACGGC
>DVMZ01000163.1 GCA_018714725.1 Candidatus Scatosoma pullistercoris | reverse complement strand
CAATGGGAAAATATAAATCCCAAAGTCAAGGAAGAACGAATTTCTTTGTCGACTCTTTATTATAAGTTTCCTTTTGTTCGTGACGCGCGCTTTGCATAGACAAGCGCGGCTCATCCTCTTGCTTGTCGGCGCAGCAAGCTATTCGCGTCGTAGACCTTGTCCCCTTTAGGAGAACAAAACTCCTTAGAGCACGGCAAATAACTATAACCTAAACCGCACCGTTACAAGCGATTGGTTCGGATTTTCTCTTTTTATATGTAAAAGTATATTAAATGTATGCGGCGAGCGAATTAAAAAATTCGCTCGCCGCTATGACGTTCATGTGTGTTTATTTTCCGAGTCAGCCATGAAAATATATCTTGAATTGTTGATTGTCTGCCAGACCATACTTATCGACAATGTAATAATTGAACGTTGCAGCAACACAAACCCCGGGCAGTTCCGCCGAAAAGCGGAACTGCCCGGGGTTCTCTCATTGTCGATTATCGCCGTCCGCCTTCCCTTCCGGCGGCGGCTTTTTGTTATCCCGATTCTCAGCGCTGCTTGCGTTCGATCATTTCCCACAGCGCCTGCGCCGAATGGAAGTTTGCGGGAACGATGTCCGCCGGGGAAAGCGTGATGCCGAACGCGTCGCCGAGCTCCGCAACGATCTCCATGATATCCAGGGAATCCAGAATCCCTTTGCCGATCAGATCCTCTTCCGCTTCAAAATCCACATCCGGTCTGATTTCTTTCAGAATTGCCAGTAACTGTTCCATTTTTCATTCTCCTTTCCTGTTTATTTCGCTTGTTTTTATAAAGTCGCGGAGCAATGTCCGTTCCCCATTTTCCTGTCTGTAAATGCGCGGCAGGTCCCGGCTGAGAAACAAACCGATCCCTTCCGTGACCGAATAAGCGCCCGTCTTCTCAAAGGCAATCACGTCTCCGATTGCCGCGTCCGTGAGGGGCAGGTCTTTGACGAGTACGTCCGACGTCGTGCAGAGCGCCCCGCAGACCGTCCAGCGTTCCTCGTTTCCCGCTTCTTTCCGGCAAGGAAACTGCCTCGTATGCGGGATTTTCATCGCCATGGTCTGTCCGTAGTATTTCAGGTGATGAATCCCGCCGTCCACGATACAGAACGCGTTTCCGTCCGTGCATTTGAGATCGACGATACTCGTATAATAAGTGCCGCAATCCGCGGCGACAAACCGCCCCATTTCCAGCACGACTTTCAAAGGCTCCGGGACTTCCTGCAAAATTTCCGCCAACGCGGACAGCGAAGCCTCTTCCGTCTCCTCGCCCAGGAAATAATCCACCCGCAGCCCGGGGCCGTATTCGATCCGGTCTATCGTCGGCGCCAGTTCTTTTGCCCGCAAGGCGAAGTCACACAAAGTCCGCACTTCCCTGCCCATCGCCTCCGCGCGTTTCTGGGTGCCGGAATAATACTGAATCCCCACGATCGAAAGAGGCAGGCTGTCGCTCTTTTGCAAAATTTCCGTCAGCATTTGCCCGTCCATGCCGAACTGATTGCCGGAAGACAGGCGCAGAAGCACGTTCAGCCGCAAACGGAATTCCTCCGCGAGCCGGCAGAGAAGTCCGATCTGGGCGGGAGATTCCGCCGTATACACCGCCCGGTCGCCACAACGGCTGACGGTGCGGCGCACGTCCTTTTCCGCTTTATAGACGCCCGAAAGCACGATCTTTGCCGAAGGGACGCTCAGGCTTTCGCAGATGTCGTATTCGCCGGGCGAACACACCTCGAAAGCGTCCGCTTCTCCGATCAGATCCTCCGCGAGAAAAGGATTGGCCTTGATCGCATAGCACAGCTCCGCCCTGCCGCCGAGCGCTTCCCGGATCTTCCGCACGCGCGCCCGGAGCTTCCCGATGTCGAACACATAGGCAGGGGTCACGATTCCCGTCTTTTCCGTCTGCTTCATCAGAAGTATTTCTCCTTTAACTTTTTTCGGTCGATCTTGCCGTTTTCGGTCAGTTCAAAGGCTTCCACCGCCACACAGCGGTGCGGCACCATATAGGAAGGAAGCCGGCCGCGCAGATAAACGCGTACCCGGGCGGGGTCTTCGTCTCCGCAATAGAAGGCTACTATCTTGTCCGCGGCGTTGTCGTACAGGCACACGGCGCGGCGGATCTGCGCAAGTCCGAACATCGCGTTTTCGATTTCCGCAAGCTCGATGCGATGTCCCTGATGCTTGATCTGAAAATCTTTCCGGCCGACAAAGCACAGATTCCCCTCTTCGTCGTAATAGGCGAGATCGCCCGTTTTATAAACCGGTTCGAGAAAGGCCGGATTGAGCGGATTTTGCACGAACGCGGCGGCAGTTTCCTCGGGGGCGTTGTAATACCCCAGCGAAAGCGCCGTCCCCGTCACGCAGATTTCGCCCGTGGCGCCCGCGGCCGTCACCTGTTTCCCCGCTTCGTCGAGGAGAAACACCCGTTCGTTGGGGAAGGGCCGGCCGATGGGCAGCACCTCTTTTTCATACGGTCCCTTTTCGAGTATATGGTAAGTGCAGTTACAGGTGATTTCGGTGGGGCCGTAGAGATTGACGAACATCGCCTGCGGGAAATACTTTTTCCAGACATTCAGCTGCGGGACAGGCATCGCCTCGCCGCTGAACAACACCTTGTCAATGCGATCGGGCACCTTGTACTCAAATGCGTTGAGCGTGGACAGAATACAGAGCGCGGACACCGCCCAGATGAGCGTCGTCGCTCCTCTTTCGATGAGATAGTCGATGAGCATCGCCGGGAAGGAAAACAGCTTTTTGGGCAGGACCTGCATGGTGGCGCCCGCTTTGAGCGTGGAATAGATATCCTTGACGGACACATCGAAATCGAAAGGCGCCTGATTGGCGATGACGTCCTCTTCGCCAATGCCGAACAGCGGCACAAACTCCTCGATAAAATCGATGACCGAGCGGTGCGAAACCGCAATTCCCTTCGGCGTCCCCGTCGAACCGGACGTAAACATCACATACAGCGGATCGGTGTCGATCTGGCGCGCGCGGATTTCTCCCAGCAATTTTTCGTCCGCTTCTCCTTCCGCGGCCGCGCCGGAAATCGTTCTTTCCCTCGCCCATTCGGGCAAAAGGCCCTGCATGCTTTCCTGCACCCACACGAGCGGCGAACCCAGCGTGCGGAGAATCTTTTCCCGGCGCTCGGCGGGATGTCTCGGATTGAGCGGCACATAGAAGCACCCGGCATACACGCAGGCAAAAAAGGCGCATAACGTATGTATGTTCTTTTCACCGAGCACGGCGACGGGCGTGCGCGGCGGCGTGAGCTTTGCAAACACCGTCGCCAGTCCCTTCGCACGGGAAACGAGCTCCGAATAGGTAATCGACTGCGTTTCGTCCGCAAAAACCGTTTTGTCCGGATGATTGTGCGCACTGGTTTCCAGATATTCCAGAACGTTTTTGATACGGCTCATTTCTTTTCTCCCTCCAATTTCTTTTCATAACCCGCAAGATCTTCTTTCCAGAAACCGTAAGCGGGATCTTCCCTGCGGTCGGCAAGCGAATAGCGGTCCCTGAGGTATTTTCCGACATATCCGCTCACTTTCCGGGCGCCCGAATAATTCAGATGATCGCCTTTGTCGCGCGTGTCCGTCTTCCAGTCAAAATCCAGTTCGTCGAGCCGCTGATTGAGATCCACGAAATCCAGGCCGCGCTTTTCCGCATAAGCCCGCACGGCGTTGTAACGGCTGTAATCCCAGACGACGACAGACGGCACTTCCAGCAACATCAGCCGGATCCCGCGCTTTTCGCACATCGAATACACTTCTTCCAGCGCCCGCATATGCTTTTTCCCGATTTTATAGACCCGGTCGGTCTTTTCGGGTTTTTTATTGCCTTTGTAAGGTTTCACTTTTGTGCTGTAATAATATCCTTTTGTCACGCTTCGCGCTCTCTTTTGTCCGCCGCCGAACCAGCTTTTCCAGTTTGCGTGATTGCGGAATACGGGGAAAAGGTCATAAAACATATTCTGAGCGGAATTTTTCGCCACCGTCGTCTTTCCGTCGTAAAAGAGATGATCCACTTCGAACACCACCACTTCGGGCGACTGCACTTTGAGAAGCGCTTTCAGCCAGCGCGCCGATTCCCACGGCAGCTGCAAAGGCTGGGAACAATCGTAGGAGGTGAAGCCATACTCCTTATACAGCTCCATCGGCGATATGGCACTGTACAATCCGCTGTGTCCGAAAAACAGGACGTCCAGCGACTGTTCGGGTTCCTCAAACACGCGCAGGGATTCCTCCGACCGGGTACGCGCCTGCGCCACGGTATCCCGCGGCCGCACCAACCAGGACGCACCCTGCAAAAGTCCGATCAGAATCAGCAGAAATACCAGGATTTTCGCAAAGCGACGGAGATAGCAAGTCCTCTGTCCGTTCATAGTCGTCCTCCTTTAAAAATTTCCGTAAATAAACGGCACGACCGCATACAGATCGCCGTAAGCGCCGAACAATGCGATAAACACCGTCATGGCGAGATAGACCGACCAGCGCACGGGCAAAA
>DVMZ01000001.1 GCA_018714725.1 Candidatus Scatosoma pullistercoris | reverse complement strand
AGCATCCGATCATCCTGGAAAAGATGGTGTTCCCCGAACCCGTTATTCAGCTTTCTCTGGAGCCCAAGACCAAGGCAGGCCAGGAAAAGATGACCCTTGCGCTCATCAAGCTGGCGGAAGAGGATCCCACCTTCAAGACCTACACCGATCAGGAAACGGGCCAGACGATTATCGCCGGTATGGGTGAACTTCACATCGACATCATCGTCGACCGCCTTCTGAGAGAGTTCAAAGTGGAAGCCAATGTCGGCGCTCCGCAGGTCGCGTACAGAGAGACGTTCCGCAACGCGGTGGACGCGGAAGGTATGTATAAGAGACAGTCCGGCGGTAAAGGTCAGTACGGTCATTGTAAGATTCACCTTATCCCGCAGGAACCGGGCGCCGGTTATGCGTTTGAAGACGCTACGGTCGGCGGATCCATTCCCAAGGAATATATCCCCGCGATCGACAAGGGAATTCAGGAAGCGGCCAAGAACGGCTATCTTGCCGGTTATGAGATGGTGGACTTCAAGGTGGTTGTCTACGACGGAAGCTATCATGAAGTCGACTCTTCGGAAATGGCGTTCAAGATTGCCGGTTCGCTTGCCTTCAAAGACGGTATGGCCAAGGCGAAACCCGTCCTGCTCGAGCCGATCATGAAAGTGCAGATCATCACGCCGGAAGATTATTTCGGCGATCTGATGGGCAACATTTCCGGCCGCCGCGGAACCATTCTCGGCACGGATGACCGCAACGGCGCGAAAGTGATCGACGCGGAAGTTCCCCTTGCGGAAATGTTCGGTTATGCGACGGAACTCCGTTCGAGAACGCAGGGCCGCGGTCAGTTCACGATGCAGTTTGACCATTATTCCGAAGTGCCTTCGAATATTTCGAAAGACATCATCGAAAAACGCAGCAAGAAAGACTGAGTTTCTGCCTTTGCGGCCGTAGTTGCCGTAAAGGCGGGAATGTTTCCCGAAAATTTCAAATTTTTTCAAAAAAGACCTGTAAAAGATTTGATAAATTTGAAATTTTAAGTTATAATAGATACGTCTGAAAGAAATTCAGACAAACCGACGGATCGTAGAAGGACAGATAGCTGCGTCCGGAAGCGGATAAGTTATCATTAACAAAATTTTTTTATAACAATCTTTTGGAGGATTTATTATGGCAAAGGCTAAATACGACAGAAGCAAACCCCACGTGAACATCGGTACGATCGGTCACGTTGACCACGGTAAAACCACTCTGACCGCAGCTATCACGATGGTCATGGCATGCAAAGGCGACGCCGTCAAAATGCGCTATGACGAAATCGATAAGGCTCCCGAAGAGAAAGCCCGCGGTATCACAATCAACACCGCGCACGTCGAATATCAGACGGACAAGCGCCACTATGCCCACGTTGACTGCCCGGGCCACGCTGACTATGTCAAGAACATGATCACCGGTGCCGCGCAGATGGACGGCGCGATCCTCGTCGTCGCCGCGACCGACGGTCCCATGCCCCAGACCCGTGAGCACATCCTGCTCGCCCGTCAGGTCGGCGTGCCCTATATCGTCGTGTTCATGAACAAAGTGGACCTCGTTGACGATCCCGAACTGCTCGACCTCGTCGAGATGGACGTCAGAGAGTTGCTTTCTTCCTACGGCTTCCCCGGAGACGATATTCCCGTTATCCGCGGTTCCGCTCTGAAAGCGCTTGAAAAGGCAAGCTCCGATGCTCCTGCGGAAGAAATTCTTGCTGCTCCCGAATGCCAGTGCATTCTCGAGCTCATGGATGCTGTTGACAGCTATATTCCCACGCCTGCCCGTGACGATCAGAAGCCTTTCCTTCTGCCCGTCGAGGACGTGTTCACCATTTCCGGCCGCGGCACCGTTGCTACCGGCCGTGTGGAGAGAGGCGTTGCGAAAGTCGGCGATCCCGCTGAAATCGTCGGCCTCATCGACAAACCCGTTCCCACCGTCATTACCGGTCTCGAAATGTTCCACAAACAGCTCGACGAGGCTATGGCGGGCGATAACGTCGGCGCTCTGCTCCGCGGTATCAACAGAACGGACATCGAGAAAGGACAGGTTATTGCGAAGCCCGGCACCGTCAAGACGGGTACCGAATTCGAGGCTCAGGTTTACGTCCTGACCAAGGAAGAGGGCGGACGTCACACCGCGTTCTTCAACCATTACAGACCTCAGTTCTTCATCAGAACGACGGACGTTACGGGTGCGATCGAACTTCCCGAAGGCGTTGAAATGGTTATGCCCGGCGATAACATCAACATGAAAGTCGTCGTGATCAAACCCGTCGCGATTGAAGAAGGCCTTCGTTTCGCTATCCGTGAAGGTGGCAGAACGGTCGGCTCCGGCGTTATTTCCAAGATTGTCAAGTAATCGGAAATTTCTCCGAAACAGAAGAGACAAAGAACGGCTTGCCGATTTTTCGGCAAGCCGTTTTCCATGCCCGGCATTCGGTGTTTTTCCGCGGCCGGAGCGGAGGACGGAGGACAGGGGAAAAACTCCGGCGCCGAAATGGACACAAAGGGGCGGCCTTCCGGATCCGGAAGGCCGCCCGATTTGTCATTTGATACTTTCTTTATATTCGCCCGGCGTCATTCCCACATATTTTTTGAAGACGTAATTGAAGTGGGAAAGGGAATCGAAACAGAGTTTTTCCGCTATTTCCGAAAAGGAGTATTTCAGGCGGATGAGCTTTTTCGATTCGTCCGTTTTCAGCCGCAGATAGGTGCGGTAGATACTCATGCCGGTTTTTTCGCGGAAAAAAGTGCAGAGGTAGGTTTTCCCGTAATGCAGCTGGGAGCACAGATCGTCCAGTTCGAAGCGGTCGTAGAGGCGGGAGGAGAGGATCCGTACGATCTCGTCCTGCAAATCGGAGGAAGAGGAAATTTTGGAGATAAAAAATTCCTGCGGGGAATTTTGCCCGGACGCCGAGCGAAGGAGATACACGAGCAGCAGTTCCAGAGAATTTTTGATGACCTGTTCTCCGCCGAGATTGGGATTTTCCCGCAGCTCCAGCTTTTTAAGATCGGGGTCAAAATCTGGGATGACAAAGGTCTCCGTGGCTTCGGACATGATATTCTGCAACAGATAGCGGTAATTTTCCGGCACGGGGAATTTTTTGTCGCAGAAAAAGCCCATGCTCTCCGAGCGGCACTCGAAAGACACGATGAAAATATTGGGTTCCTTTTTTCCGCTTTCGACAAAATGCTTCTGGTTGGGCTTGATGAAGATCATTTCCCCCTGAGAGAGAGGCACCCGCTCTTCGTCCAGGACAATGGACAGATTTTCTTTGTCCGCATAAATGATTTCCCAGAAATCGTGCGATTCTTCGCGGGAAGCGTAATTTCTGGAAAGTTCCTGGTAATGTATGGTCACAATCTTCTGGATATTGAGGAGATTGGCGATCCGGTGCATATAAAATCGTTTTGTTTTTTCCATGACACTATTATAACAGAAACAACCCGGACTTGTAAAATATTTCGCGCTTCTTTTTTGAGAAATATTTTATAAAAACCGAGAAATGATTTCTCTTGCCCGGAAGAAGAAAAGTAGTATAATAGAGTCACAAAACAGTGGACGGAACCGGTCTTTCGAGGAGCGGAACCGGCTGTAAAAAGCGG
>DVMZ01000162.1 GCA_018714725.1 Candidatus Scatosoma pullistercoris | reverse complement strand
CCGCCTCGTAAAGTTCTTCGGAAATTCCCTGAAAATATCCCTTTACGATAAAGACGTTGAACGCCCCCGCGCCGCCGACCAGGATATATACCCAATAGCTGTCCGTGAGCTGCAAGACGTTCCGGATGAGCAGATAGAAGGGAATGAGTCCGCCTGAAAACAGCATCGTGACGAGGATATAGCCGAGAAAAAACTGCCTGCCTTTGAGATTCCGCCTCGAGAGCGGATAGGCGCCCACCGTAGTCAGCGCAACCGCAAACGCCGTGCCGAAAATGGTGACGAACACCGTATTGAGAAAGGTGCGCAGAATACTTTCGCTGCCGCCGAGCACCGCCTGATAGGCCGCAAATCCCCAGATCTGCGTCGGCACATCGTTCACCAGTTCCTTGGATTTGAGCGATTCGACGATCACATAGGCAAACGGGGACAGCATGACGACCAGAAACAGAGCAAACACCGCATACAGGGTGATGTTGAACGCCCGTTCCTTGCCCGTTCCGCCGAAAAGCCGTTTGCAAGTCCTTTTCACCCTCTGACGGAAGGTGAGTTTTCCGAGATTTTCTCCGCTTACCATATTCCTTCCCCTCCCATCAGCTTGGTACACTTGTTGGCGATGATGACGAGAATGCACCCCACCGTGGAATTGAACAGTCCCACCGCCGTGGAAAGCGGATAATCTCCGCCCGTCACGCCCAGTTCAAACAAATACAGTTCCAGCGTCTTTCCGTAGCCGGAAACGACTGTGTTATAAGTGTTGTAAATCTGATCGAACCCCGCATACATGATGTTGGAAAGGCTGAGGATCATATTGATGGAAATGGCCGGCAACAGTCCCGGGAGGGTGATGTACCACATCTTTTTCAGCCTGCCCGCTCCGTCGAGATCGGCCGCTTCATAGAGCTGCGGATCCACGTTCATGAGTGCGGCGAGATAGATAATCGTTCCCCATCCCATACCCTTATAAATGTCGGAAGCGACCAGAAACACGAGATACAGGACGTCGTTGCTGAAAAAATGCACCTGCTTCCCGAACACCGCCTGCATGATCGCCTGAAAGCCCTCGGATTTGTCGATCGAGAGAAAAATACCGCCGAGCACTACCCAGGAGATGAAATACGGAATATAGGACACGGACTGCACGAATTTCATCGCCTTCATCGACGTCATCTCGTTGAGAAAGAGCACGAGAAGAATGGGCGCCGGAAAACCGAACAGCAGTTTCAGAAAGGATATGCGCAGAGTATTTTTCAGCGTCGTCGTAAATTCCGACGTGGCAAACAGCTTTTTGAAATGTTTCAGGATATCCAGCGCGCCCTCTTCGTTCGTCGCCCAGGGACTGTTCCAGATTCCCTTGCGCACAAAATAATCCTTGAAGGCAAGCTGAAGCCCCGTCATCGGATAGTAATTGAAAATCGCAAAATAGATCAGCAGGGGCAGTAACATTGCATACAGCGGCCAGAATCTCTTTATGTATTCCAGGGCTTTTTCCCGCTTTGTCTTTTTCAACGGGGTTCCCGTCACGATTCTGATGTGTTTCATCCTCTTTTCCCTTTTCTCCGCCGCCCTCAAAGGACGGCGTTTCCTGCGCCCGGCGTTCCATCCGGAATCCCGTCCGGTTGCCCTCCCGGGCGCATATACGTCGTCAATCCCGCGAACTCAATGCTTTTTCCTGCCGAGTACCGCCGCGCCGACAAGGAGCGCCGACAACCCCGTCAATAAGCCCGCGACGCCCAGCGCACTGCCGCAGCCGCCGGTTTCGGCCGAAGTCTTTTTCTCGATGGCGCCAAGCGCGGTGATCGCTTCCCTGCGTGCCGTGTTGCCCGCCGCCTTGCTCTTCGCCGCACGAATCTGCGCAATGCCGTCCGCCAGCGCCTGATCCAGCGCGGCCTTGTTTTCCGCCGTATATTCGTTCTCCTTGATGAGTCTGTCATACTCCGCCTGCAATTCGGCGACATACCCTTCCAGCGTCTCCTTTAATTCGGCTTCCGCCTGCGCCAGCGTGGGAACCGCCTGCATTTCCGCAAAAATGCTCTCGTACAGCGCGGTGACGTCCTCCACCGTGTCCACTTCCGTTTCGCACTTGGAAACGAACTGCGCGATATAGTCGGACAAAGTCAGCCAGTTGGTCGCGGAATAGTCCGCTTCTTTCAGCCCCGCATAATATTCGTTGAGCGCCTGCGTCTTTTCCTCAATCGCCGCCGTCACCTCGGCCGGGAGATCATGATTCTGTTCCGCATACGCCGCTTCGTCGAACGCCGTGCTGTCTCCCGCAGCTTTCATACCGTAAGGCGCCTCGGTGTTCCGTACGTCGCCCGCATTGATCGTGAAGGAGGCAAATTCGATGTAGAGCACGTCCCCCTCTTTCAGGTAATACGTTCCGCTGAAATCCTCGTCGGAAGCGGGGGCATTGACGGAAGAGATTTTCTTTACGTCCTCCCCGCGGAGAATGTAACCGGTCAGAACGCAATCGGAAGTCCAGCCGTTGTTTCCGCTGCCCGAAGCAATCCGGGTGTTCGTGATCTCGATCTTACAATCCGCTTTTGCTTTATAGGCGACGATGATGCCCGCGTCCCGGCCGATGTACCATTTCCAGTTCTCCGCGTAATAGGCGTACGTTCCTTCGCCCAGCCCCGCATTCAGTTCTGCATTGTAAATGATGTTCTCACTGGCGCCCTTGCTGTCAAATTCTTTGAGTCCGCTTTCCACGCCGCCCGCGTACAGTTTGGTGTCGAACACGTCGCCCTCTATCCAGTCATACCCGTTCGCATTCATCTTCGAGGGATAATCGAGATAGGCAAAGTCCTGCTTATAGGCCTTCACGGCGTCCATCGCCGCATATTTTTCGTCGTAGAGCGACTGCAATTCCGTCTCCGTCTCACACGCCTCCGCGCCCGTCACGAACTCGTTATAAGCCGTTTCGACCAACGTCCAGTTTTCCGCCGTATAGTTGTTTTTGTCCAGCCCGTTATAGAACTCTCCGATTGAATTCAGAAGCTCTGTCCTCTTGTCTTTGAGCGGATCGGGCTGCACCGCTTCTATGCCTGTTTTGGCCGTCGTATAGGCCGTGTAAAGCGCTTCCGCGGTCTCATAGGTCCCCGCCTTGAAGGTGCTGACGTACACCTCGATGAGCGCCCAGTCCGATTCGGCGTAATTCTCTTTGGTCAGCGCGGCCACCTGCGCGTCCAGTTTCTTGGCATAAGAGGAAACCACCGCTTCCCCGATCTCCGTCGGGTTGGC
>DVMZ01000161.1 GCA_018714725.1 Candidatus Scatosoma pullistercoris | reverse complement strand
AAAAATCAGGAACAACGCCCGCGGCGGCGCCGATAAAAAGGCCGCCGAAGAATACGCTTTTCTCGAAAAACTGTACGCCCATCTCGAATCGGAAAAACCCGCGCGCACCTTTGAGGTGCCCGACGAGGACGCGGAATTCATGCGCTCCCTTTTCCTGCTGACGTCCAAACCCGTCATCTATGCCGCCAACATCAAGGAAAGCGATATGGGCAAGCCCGAGGATTCCCTCCCCTATGTCGTCCGCGTCAAAGAATTTGCTGCCAAAGAAGGCAGCGAAGTGCTGGTCATCTGCGCCAAGACGGAAGAGGAACTTTCGCAGATGGAACCCGAGGACAAAGCCGTGTTCATGGAGGAATTCGGACTCGGGGAGAGCGGCCTTGACCGGCTGATCAAAAAATCCTACGCCCTTCTGGGACTGATTTCTTACCTCACCGCGGGCGAGAAGGAGGCCCGCGCCTGGACGATTACAAAAGGCACCAAAGCCCCGCAGGCCGCCGGAAAAATCCATTCCGATTTTGAAAAGGGCTTTATCCGCGCAGACGTCGTCAACTGGGAAACGCTGGTCGAGCTCGGCTCGGTTGCGGCCGCCAAAGAAAAGGGAAAAGTGCGTTCCGAAGGCAAAGAGTACGTCATGCAGGACGGCGACGTCGTGGAATATTACTTCAACGTTTCCAAGAGCAGCAAATAATCGTACGGACTCCGTCTGTCCGGCGCGCAGCCTCAACCCTGCCCCTTCGCAATCGCATAACCGCCCGCCTGCCGGATTCCGGACTCTCCATTCCGAGAGGTTTCGGATCGCCGGTTAAATCGGGTGAGAATCAGACGCTGAGCGGGAAGAGCAAATGCTCTTCCCGCTCAGCGCTTTGTCGTTTTCTCCAAGCATATCTTCCGGATTCAGCCCGATCTCTCGCCCCGGAAGTCCTTAAGACGCCTCTCTGACGCACGCGCTTCCGCACGCATATCCGCCTGTTCAGCGCACTCCGCCCTTTACGGACTTTCCCGGCAATAAAAATCAAAGACCATGGATACGTCGCGGTACTTTTCCGAGCCGATCAGCTGAATGCGCACAGTGTAAACGGAAGTCCGCTCGCTGAAATATTCCCGCCATTGGTCGGGATATGCCTCATAGATGACGACGATCCTCCCGCCGCAGGCGAGATCTTGCGACACCAGGTCGGAAATCTCGTCAAATACGGCGATATCCGTCCCCGATTCGTCCCGCAAAGTGAGCGAACCGAATCCGCTTCCCTCTACCACGGGATAGGGAAAACGGGAATGATTCACCGACCAGGAGATCGGAGAACGCTCGGAAATACTGCCGCCCTCTTCCGCTTGGAAAGAAAGCTCCGCCCGTTCCCGGTCGTCTTCGGGAATCATCACTCTCAGCTGCGCGCACCTTTGTCCGTCTCCATCGTGGAATTCAATGCGGTGAGTACCCGGCCGCACGCAATAGGTCACGTCCCCTCCGCCCAAGGACAGAAAGGGCTTATTGAGCGCAGGAACGTCCTCGAGAAAATACTCCGCCGGCAATCCCTCGGCAAGATCGCATCGTTCATATACGCCGTCCGGCGTCGGGAGAGACATATAATGCATCCTCGACTCATAGAAAGTTTCCCCCTGTTTGTTTCCGTCCCGGTCGTATTCCGTCTTTTTGAGCGCCACGAGAATGGCCGAACCCTTTTCGGCTTCGATGGTAAGATCGTAATTCGATGTTCGGAATTCCTCTTCGGTGAAAACCTGTTCCGTCCATTCGGCATCTTCTGACGAATAATCTTTGTAGAGCAGGGTATATTCCGCCCGGAGAAAAGTATCGGTATAGGCTCCGCGAAAATAGAGAAAGAGTGCCACAAAGACAATCAGCGCCGCCGCGAGCACCGCACAGGAGGCTCCGAGCGCCAGCGTACGGAAACGCTGTGTCCGGTAAGCGCGCGCATACAGGGCGCTCTCGTCCGTATTGCGGCGCAGTTCGCTGTAATAATCGGAAGGCACGGCTCCGAACAGTTCGTCCGTGCTCGTCCCTAAAATCTCCGCGATTGCGGGAAACAGCACGGTATCCGGAAGCCCTCTGCCCGTCTCCCATTTGCTCACCGTCTTACGGCTGACAAACAGCCGCGCGGCAAGCTCCTCCTGCGTGAGATTTTTGCTCTGGCGCAGGGACCTGAGTTTTTTTGCAAATTCGTCGGTACTCATCTTCTCTCTCCTGTTGTTTTCATAAAATATTATAGCTGATCGACCGCCGAAAAGCAATATTTTTCCCAAAAGAAGCGGGGCTACTTACAATAGACCCGCCTCTTTTAAGCAATTTTCCAGAATATCTGCCGCCGAATACACCAGGTCGGGACAGGGGCGCTTTTTGTAATATTCTGCACTGCGCGCTTCGGGTACGGCGTTCGTATCCGTCGCCAATCCCGCCGCTTTCAGGAGATCGCCGCAGATCACGCTGCCGTTCGCCGCCGTAAAACGGCGGGAAAATTCCTGCACCGCGCCGTAAACCAGCCGCTTGTTGGCGGGATCCACGCCCGGCCCCGCGAGAACCATGCCGAGAACGGCCACCGCGCCGCTCACCGTGCCGCAGGTGAGCCGCAACCGCCCCATGCCGCCCCCGAAAGGCAGGGATATTTTCATCGCCGTCCCCTCGTCCAGCCCCGTGACGTCCGAAAACGCCAGAAGCACCGCCTGCGCGCAGGCATAGCCTTTGAGAAAATTCGCTTTTGCAAGTTCCGCTCTTGACATTTGAAAAACCGCCTGTTATAATAAAATTATGGATAGGATCTTTTATACGGAACGGGAATGGTATCCCTCCACCGAAAAGCTGATACGCAAAATTTTTGCGAGCCGTTACGCCATAAAAGACGCAGAGATCGAGCGCGGTGAAACGGGAAAGCCCTTTCTCAGAGGCACCCCTTACTTTTTCTCCGTCACGCACTCCGACCGGATGTACTTTATCGCCGTTTCAGACATCAACGTCGGGATCGACGCGGAGCCGATGGACCGGAAAGTCGATTACGAAAAAATTCTCCTTCGCTTTCCGCCCGAAGAGCGTGCGGAAATCCGGAATCGCGAGGACTTTCTCCGACACTGGACGGCGCGGGAAAGCGCCGCGAAATGGACGGGCGGAACGCTGAAAGACGCCTTTTTCCATTTTTCTTTCGTCGGAGGAAAATTGTTTTTCCGCGATCTGGAACTTCCCCTTCTCCTCTCGCATTACGAGCGGGAAGGACATATCCTCGCGCTCTGCCGGGAAAAATCTTCCGCGCCTCCCGAATTCATCCGCGTATAGCCGATTATGACCGGGCA
>DVMZ01000022.1 GCA_018714725.1 Candidatus Scatosoma pullistercoris | reverse complement strand
TATTCCGCCGGGGAGGGCGGTATGACATGACGATACTTGCAGTGTTCCGCTCGCGCGCCCAGGCATTGGATTACGCGGGGCGTCTTTATAAATACGGCGTGGCGGCGCAGACCGTTCCCGCGCCGAAGGAAGCGAATATCGGCTGCGGTCTCTGCGTGAAGTTCGATCGGGCGGCTCTGCCCCGCGCTCAGGCAATTTTGAGGCTGGGAAGATATTCCGCGTTCAAAGGTTTTTATTCGGTCGACTACCGCAACGGCCGGCCCGTCGTCGCGCCCTGCGCGTCTTCGCGGGGGTGACGGAAAAATTGACGGATGGCGCCGGTTGCCGGAAAACAAGCTCCGGGGGAGCGGAATCCCGATTCCGCAAAAAATGCATAAAAGCGAAAAATCGCGGAAAATCCGGAGAGGACCGGCAAGGCGGAAGCGGGCGGTAAAAAGCCGTCTGTTTCCGCTTTTTTGCTCGTTTTTCACCCGACGGGAAAAGTTATCGCTTGCGTCGGGCGATTTTTTATGCTATAATAAAACCGTTATGAAACTGAGCGATAAAAAAGCGGCGCTTTCCGAGCTCGCGCGGCTGTATCCCGACGCCCGTCCCGCCCTGCATTACGGCTCTGCCTACGAATTGCTGGTGGCGGTGATTCTGTCCGCGCAGTGCACGGACGAGCGGGTGAACCTGGTGACGGAGAAACTGTTTGCGGAGCATTCCACGCCCGCTTCGATGTGCCTTCTCTCTCAGGAGGAACTGGAAAAATATATCTTTTCCTGCGGGTTATACAAGAGCAAAGCCGAACACATCCTGTCCGCCAGCCGGGACATTCTCGATCGTTTCGGCGGGGAAATCCCGAAAACGGTGGAAGAATTGAAGAGCCTCGCGGGGGTGGGGCAAAAAACCGCCAACGTGGTGTATTCCGTGGCGTTCGGCGGGGACGCCATCGCCGTGGATACCCATGTGTTCAGGGTCAGCAACCGCCTCGGACTGGCAAAGGGCAAGACGCCGGCGGAAGTCGAGAAGGGATTGCACCGGGCGGTGCCGAAAAAGGACTGGTCAAAGGCGCATCACTGGCTGATCTATCACGGTCGGAGAGTGTGCCATTCCCGTAAGCCCGATTGCGCAAATTGCACCCTTTCGCCCTTTTGCGACTTTTTCGCGGAAAACGCCCGGAAAAAATAGCCCCCCCGCCGTTCAGGGTGCGGTCATCGCCGTATGGTCCCGCTGTCCGGTCATCGCTCCATGGTCCCGCTGTCCGGTCATCGCTCCATGGCCCCGCTGTCCGCAGGTCTCCCGAAAAACCCGGGCGCAGTCCGGTATAAAATTCCTCTCCTTTCCGCATACTTGCGGATGAGTAAGAAAAAGGGAGGTTTTTTATGGAGAAACACGACGGTTCCGGCTGCGGCAAAGAATGCGAGACGCTTTTGAAGCTGGCGCAGGCGGAAGAACTCGCGGCGAAAAAGGCGGGGATTTATTCCCGGATCCTGACCGACACGGCGCTTTCGGAAGATATGGAAGCGCTTGCGCTCCGGCACGAACAGCGCAAAGAGACGCTGGAAAAACTTTCGGGAGGGAGCAGATGAAGGCAAGCAAACGTGAAATTACGCTGAATGAAGCCGACAGTCTGCGGGACATGCTTACTATGGAAAAAGCCATTCTCGCGCAATACTGTGCGGCGATTTCGTCCGCGGAGAGAAAGGAGACGAGAACGGAGCTGGTCGGCGCGTTTTCGTTGGCGGCGGAAGAAATTTTTTTACTCTGCGATCTGCTGGGTTCCCTGCGGAGCGGAAAGGCAAAATACTGACGGAGGTTCCCGCCTGAGGGCGGTTTCCCGATTTTATGATCAGACGCAAAGCAAATGTGTACAAGCTGGATACTCCTTCGACCACTCTGCTCATCCGGGCAGAGGGGACGGCGGAGTTTCTTTATTACGGGGAGCGGCTCTCGGTGCCCGGTTCCGATTACGGCTGTCTTTTTTCGGAAGGGGGGCCGCTGTTTTCCTGCGGAGCGGAAAGTTTTCTCTCTTGTTCCCAGGCGGGAACGGCGCTTGTTTCCGGGTTTGTCTTTCAGCGCGCCCGACTGACGGAAAAGCCGGTGATCTCACCCCTGCCCTCTTCTTTTTCTCTTCCCGGCAAAACTGCGGGGCAGACGCTCTGCCTGGAATTTGCGGAGGAATCGGCAAAACTCAGATTGTTTTTCTTTTGTACGGTCTTTGACGATTGCGACGGGGTGGTGTTTTCTTCCCGTCTGGTCAACGGCGGAAGGAAAGAAGTTTCGGTGCGGCGGCTGGATTCCCTGGCGCTCGGGTTGCCGGGAGGGCTGAACGCCGCGTCCTCCCGCGCGGGCGAACCGATGATTCTGACGGGGAAACAGGGCGCCTACGCGATCGCTTTGCTCGGCGCGGGCGAGGGGGCGAGCAGGACGCAATCGTCCGAAAGTTGCACCCGCGTGTTTTCCGGGGACGGGGATTTTCTTCCCGACCGGATTCTGGCGCCGGGGGAGAGCCTTTTTTCTTCGGAGGCGGTTTCGGTATTCGCGCCCGATCGCGGCGAAGCGCTTCGCGCCCTGCGCGGTTTTTTCGGCCGCCATGTCGTCCGAGGGAAATGGAGGGAAAAAGAGCGCCCCGTCGCCGTGGAATACGACGGCAGAGGGAAAACTCCGGAAGAAATTTTTGCCGCGGCGGAGAGCTGGGCGAAAGCGGGGGCGGAGCTCTTTCTCCTCGAATGTCCGTCGGGAAATTGTCCGGAACTGGAGGAGGAAGACGCCGGTCAGGCGCGGGAAGCGGGCGTTCTTGCGGAAGGAATCCGTTCGCGCGGCATGAAATTCGGGCTGACGCTTTGCCCGGAGAGAGCGGGGGTGCAGGATCCCGTGCTGAAAAAACATCCCGACTTTGCATTGAGAATTCCGGGCAAAACGGGGCCGGAAATTCTTCTCGATCTCGCCGATCCGCGCGTCCGGAAATACATAGTGCGCACCGTATCCGCCGCTGTGTCCGGGACGAAAGCGGCGTGCGTGCGCTGGAAATCCGGCGCCCGGAGCCTGCTCGAAGCGGGGCGTTCGGGGTATGCGGAAGGGCTTTGCGCCGTTTTGGAAAAACTGACGGAAAAATTCCCCGGCGTCCTTTTTGAAGGGGACTTCGGGGAGCCCTGCCCGGGCCTGCTCTCCTGTTTTCAGCGTTTCCGCGCGCCGGCGCGGCTTTTCCGGGAGGCGGGCATTTGCCCGCAGACCGCGGTGTCTTTCCGTTTATCGGCAGAAGAAGCGGGGGGCAGGGTTGCGATTTCCGCACTTTTCGGAACGCCGGGATTTCGCGCGGACGGCCCGCTTTCCCCCGACGGGGCGGAAGCGGTCGGAAAATTCCTTTCCTTCTATAAAAAGTATCGCCGCGCGGCGGAGTACGGCGAATGGTATGACCTCGGCGACGCGGGCGGCGTCCCCGGGATTTGCGCCGTCGCGGAAAACAAAGGATGTGCGCTTGCGGCCGTTTTCCCCGGAAAAGAGGGAGGGCGGATGTTCTGGAAGGGATTGGATCCGGCTTCGGTTTACGTCGTGCGCTTCCGCTCGGAAGAGGGCGCGGCGGAATATACCGTTTCCGGAGAATTGCTGATGAAAGGCGGCATACCCCTTCCGGAAATTTTTTCGGGACAGGCCCGGAACGGGCAGGCGGCCGGGGCAGGTCCGGCTGTGGACGAAAGCGGCCGGACGGCAATGCTGGTCACGGCGGACAAGAGCGTCCGGGGGCGTTCCGCCTGACGGTCTGAACGTTCGGGCATCGTTTGGGTAGGCTTTCCGGGAATCGGTCATATGCGCGGCTGCCCTGCCGTAAAATAAGAAAGCGGGATTGCGTTCCGGAAAGCTCGGGAACGGAACAGGGGCGCCGGGAACGGCTCGGAAACCGGATCGGAAGGAACATTTGGGACAAAGGAAGGAAATCCGACGGGCCGGGCAGCCGGAAATATCAAATATAACAAGAGGATGAAAGGACGGGAAAAGAGAGATGTATTGCGGATTCTGCGGAAAAAAGCTGGACGATCAGGCAATGTTCTGTCCGTATTGCGGGGCGTTTACGGAATATGGGGAGAAGGTGAGCAGGCATGAGGTGCTGCCGCCCTCGCAGGCATGGGGGCGGAATACGCCTGCGGGCGCCGATCCCGCCATCAATCCGGACGGGAGCCTGAATCTGGAGGCGTATCGTGCCGGCCGGGGAATGCGGTCCGGAGAAAATACCGCGGCCGGGGCCGGGGGAGAAAAAGACGGCTACTATTATAATCCGCCGGCGTTCAGCCGATTGCCGGAAGAGGCGGACGAGTCGGGCGCGAATCTCGCGCTGGCGGGGTTGATCTGTTCCTTTCTTTTCTGGCCCGCGGGACTGGTGCTGAGCATTTGCGCAATGTTTCGTCTCCGAAAGAGAAAGAACGGACGCGCAATGGCGATTGCGGGGCTGGTCGTATCGGGACTGAATCTGGTATTGATCGTGTTGTCTATGGTACTGGCTTTTTCGGAAACCGGCTTCTGAAAGACCTGATCGCGCGGGGACGGAAAAAGAAAGGCGTACGGCGGCGGGGAGAGAAATTTCCCCGAAGCGGCAGAGGAAACCGCGGGAAAAGCGCGGGGACGGACTCGGGAGAAGGTGCGGGTTTTTGCAAGGAGGAAAGTCTGTGAAAGAAAAAAGAGGGGCGCTGAAGAGTTTTTTCGGCGAGTTCAAAAAGTTTATCACGCGCGGCAACGTGCTCGATCTGGCCGTCGGCGTCATGGTGGGCGGCGCGTTTACCGCGATCGTCAACGCGCTCAGCAACTATATTCTCAAACCGTTGATCAACTGGCTTCTCGCCCTGTTGCTCGGGAAGGATACGCTGAGCGAACTGTTTACCTTTCTCAAACGCGGATATGACGAAAACGGAGCGCTGTCGCTGGAAAATTCCATCTACATCGATTGGGGCGCGTTTCTCAATGCGGTCGTCAATTTCCTGCTTCTCGCGTTCGTGCTGTTTTGTATCGTGAAGGCCATCAATAAGTTTTCCGAAATGAAAGAAAAGGCGCGCGAAGAGTATCTGACGGAGAAAGCGGCTGTCAAAAAATACCGCGGCGAGGGGTTGAAACGCTCGGAAGCGCGGGCCAGGTATGCGGCGGAGCTTGCCCGGGAGAAAGCGGAACAGGCGGAGGAAAAGCGGCTGGAAGAGGAACGGGCGGCAAAGGCGCGCGAGGAAGAAGAGGCGCTTGCGGCGCAGAAAAAAGCGGAAGAAGAAGCGCGCGAGCGGGACAATCATAAACTTCTGGAGGAGATCCGGGATCTGCTCAGAGACAGGGGCTGAGCCGCAAACGCTGGCGGCGGCGGACAGGGGCAAAACCCGTCGGGCATACGGCAAAGCCGTAAAAAATCCCGAAAAAGCGCGGCGAAATGCGAAAAGACGAAAGAGGATGGGAGGAGAAAGGGGATAAACTCCGGAAAAGCGGACCGGAAGAACGGACGGGCGACGGAAAGACGAAAAATTGAAAAGGGCGGAGGTGGAACCATGGAACCGGAAAGAAAAAACAGCGCGGAACGGGAAGAACTGATCGCGTTCCGCACGGCAAAGCGAATCAGACAGCATAAGGGCAACCGGGTGCTGTATTGGCTGTTGCTGGTCATGACCCTTCTGGTGTCCGCTTCGGCGGTATATTCCCTGATCCGGTGTATTTTGGGATCCCGGGAAATGCTGGAAGTGTACGTCAATCAGATACAGATGTGCGTGCTGGCCCTGATCTGTCTGAACATTCCCGTGTTTTTTCAGAAGCGGCTGAAAGTGCGCGTGCCCGATTTTATCGCCGTCATCGTCTATCTGTTTATTTTTATCCATTTTATCCTCGGCGAAATTTATCGCTTTTATGATTCTTACGCTCTGTTTGACAAGACTTTACATACGGTGGGCGGCGCGGTGATCGCCTTTATCGGGTTTTCCGTCGTATTGTCTTTGAACAATCTCAGAAGCGGTCATGTGCGCCTGTCTCCCTTTTTCGTCGTCCTGTTCAGTTTCTGTTTCGCGCTTTCGATCGAGTATGTCTGGGAACTGGTGGAATATGCGGTGGACGGGATCAGTTACCGGATCGGCGGCTTTGAACACGCCGCCAACATGCAGCGCTGGAAAGACGGCGTAATCTGGTCGGAAGAGCTGGGCAGGTATGTGGCGACGGACATTCGTGGCAGCGGGCTTGCCGACAGTATGCAGGATATGCTGGTGAATATAATCGGCGCGGTGGTGGTGTGCGTGGCGGCGCTGATCGGCCTCCGTTTCCGCCCGGACTGGTTTGAGGGAAAACTCCTGATGTCCTATAAAAAAATTCCGCAATATATCCGCGAAAATGTCGAACGCATGGACGAAGAGGAATTTGCGGAGGCGTACGGGCGCATGATCCGGGAAAAGAGCCGGGCGGCTGCGCGGGAAGAGCGGCGGCGGAAACCGCCGGAAAAGGGTTGATTGTCCGGGCCGGGAAACTTTGGCGGTCCGGGCGGAACAAGTTTTCTGTCGTATCCGCAAAAAACGGTTGACTTTTTCGGGCGAAAAGGCTATAATACTCGGTAAGAAGCGATGAAAAAGCGGGCGTCGGCGCCCAGCCGTTTGAAAAGAGATCCCTGTCCGCAGGCTGAAAGGCGGGGAAAACGGAGCCGTTTGCCCTTTCCCTTTGGAGCTTCGCCGGGGAACCCTGACCGATCGGCCGAAAAGAGGCTCGGATGCGGAGAAGAAAAGTAGCCGGCGACGGGAACCGCACGTTATGCGGAAGAGAGATGTTTCCGGAAGTGCAAGGAATTGATTTGCCGGA
>DVMZ01000021.1 GCA_018714725.1 Candidatus Scatosoma pullistercoris | reverse complement strand
GCTGGAGCTTTGCGACCGGATCATGGTCATCGGTTCGGGAAGGATTACGGGAATCGTGGACGGGCGCACGGCGGAGAAGCGGGAAATCGGCTTCCTGATGACGCAGACGGACAGCGCGAAAGCGCAGGAGGAAACGGCAAATGAATGACGTGACCAAGGAAACGGAAGAGGTAAAACAGCCGCAACCTCAAAAGAGCGTGCGCGAACCGCTGTTTCACGTCGTGAAACGGGACGCTTTACCCGTATGGAAAGCGCTTCTGATCCGGTTGGGCGCGATTCTGATCGGCACGGTTGCCTGCAGTATTTTATTTGCGATTACGATGAAAGAGAATCCGTTTGACTTTTTTGTCTCCATTTTTGAAGGGTGCTTCAAAACGGAACGGCGGATCTGGATTTTGCTCCGCGATACTTCGCTGCTCCTTCTCGTATCGATGGCGCTGGTGCCCGCGTTCCGGATGAAATTCTGGAATCTGGGCGGAAACGGGCAGATTCTGATGGGCTGTCTTGCGACGACGGCGTGTATGTTTTATCTGGGCGGAAAATGGCCGGACGGCGTCGTCATCCCGCTGATGATTGTTTCCGGTATTCTCGCAGGGATGGTCTGGGCGCTGATTCCTGCAATCTTCAAGGCCTTTTTCAAAACCAACGAATCCCTGTTCACGCTGATGATGAACTATCTCGCGTCCGGAATCGTTGTGGGGGTGCTGAAAGTCTGGGTCAAGAGCGGTTCGGGTACTCTTCCGCCCATCGGTGACGCCAATCTGCCGGAAATCGGAAATCAGTATCTTCTGACCATTCTCGTCGCCGTACTTATCACCGCTCTGATGTACGTCTATCTCCGGTTCAGCAAACAGGGATATGAAATTTCCGTCGTCGGCGAAAGCGAAAACACCGCCCGCTATATCGGAATCAATGTCCGCAAAGTGGTGATCCGCACCCTGGCGATTTCGGGTGCGATCTGCGGCCTCACCGGTCTTTTGCTGTCGGGCGCGATCAATCACAACATCACGAGTACGATGGATGACAATATGGGCTTTACCGCGATCATGGCGGCCTGGCTCGGAAAGTTCAACCCGCTGGTCATTGTGGCCACTTCCTTCTTCATCAATTTCATAGACAAGGGCGTGGGGCAGGTGAATACCGATTTCGGCCTGACCAACAGCGCGTTTTCGGAAGTCGCCATCGGGATTATTTATTTCTTCATCATCGGCTGCGAGTTTTTCATTCAGTATAAGATCCGCCGCAATGCCGGAAAGTCCGGCGGGGACAAGTCTTCCGGCAAAGTCCGTTTTTCTCTGAAAAAGCTGTTTTTCAGACGCCGCGAGGAGAAAGGAGGAGAAGAATGATTGTCAGTTTCATCACCAGCGCCATTTGCATCGGCGTGATTTTCCTGTATGGCTGTGTCGGCGAAATCATCATGGAGAAATCCGGACACCTGAACTTGGGGATTCCCGGCATTATGTGCGTGGGAACGGCGGGCGGCTGTTTCGGCGTTTCCCTGTATATGAAAGGACTTGACGCGGGGGCTTCGCCCAATCTGATTGCGCTTTTTTTCATCGCGGTGTTCTTTGCGTTTGTCTTTGCGGCGGCGCTGGGTGCCGTTTACGGATTTCTGACGGTCAGTTTCCGCGCCAATCAGAACATCACGGGGCTTGCCGTCACGACGTTCGGCAGCGGGTTTGCGCAGTTCTTCATGGATAAATTTGTGGATACCTCCGGCCTTTCCAAAGCGGCGAGTTGTTTTAAAAAAGGGCTTCCGTTTGCCGATTCCCTCGGCTGGTTCGGGGAAATCTTTCTCTCTCACGGAATTTTGGTGTATTTTGCGATTGCCATCGCTCTGGCGGCGGCGTGGTTTCTCCGCCGGACCCGGAAAGGATTGTATCTGCGCGCGGTTGGCGAAAATCCCGCCACGGCGGACGCGGTCGGCATCAACGTCAACGCCTATAAATACACCGCCATTCTCATCGGCAGCGGCATTGCGGGGCTGGGCGGTATGTTCTATGTCATGAACTATACGGGTAGCTGGCAGAATGCGTCCACCATACAGGCATATGGTTGGCTTTCCATCGCCCTCGTCATTTTCACCCTCTGGCGCCCGGATATCAGCATTCTCGGGGCGTTTGTGTTCGGAGGATTGTATATCGCTTCCTCCTACCGGCTGTTCGGCCTTTCGACCAGCGTGCTGGACGTGGTTCCCTATGTGGTCACCATCATCGTGCTCATCATCACCAGCGTATTGGACAGCAAGGAAAATCAGCCTCCTGCGGCATTGGGACTCTCCTATTTCCGGGAAGAGAGATAGTCTTGTTCCGGGTCCGGAATTTTTCCGGACGGTCTGGACCGTTGGTTTATAGCCGATAAAATCGGATAGCGGATACGGCAAAAGACCGCCCCCGGTTTTCTGAATTTTCAGAAAACCGGGGGCGGTTTGCTTTTTGTACAGGGCGGTTTGTTTTTGTATGGAAAATCGGTTGCCTGCAAAAACACAAGGAAAAGCAGATAATCGGAAAGGAAAACCGGCAAACTCAGCAACGGTCGGGCCGGACAAAGGACCGGGCGGCAGGGCAATCGGAAAAAATCGAGCGGGGGTCACCTCTCTTCCGATTCGTCCGGAAGGGACCGGCGAAGCGATTTTTGAAGAGACTTTTCTTTTTTCAGCACGCATGCGGAGCCGAACACCGCGAGCAGGGGGAAGACGATTGCGGCGAGAATGCCGATTTTGAGGGCATTGTCCGCCAGGTCGGACACCATGCCGACGAGCACGGGACCCGTCATACAGCCGATGTCTCCGGCCAGGGCGAGCAAAGCGAACATCAGCGTCCCCCCGTACGGCATGGCTTTGGAAGCGAGGGAATAGGTCCCGGGCCAGAGGATTCCCACAAACAATCCGCACAGCGCGCACCCGACAAGATTGAGCCCGGGAACGGGGGGCAGGGTTGTGAGCAGATAGGAAAAGACGCACCCGATCGCGCCGATGAAAAGAAATTTTTCCAGGGAAATGCGGCCAAGATTTTTGGCATAGAATACCCGGCAGAATCCCATCAATACGGCAAAGGCCATCGGCCCCGCCAGATCGCCGATCGTCTTGGACACGTTCAGTCCCTGTTCCGCAAACGCGGACGCCCATTGCGCAACGGCAGCTTCCGTGGCCCCCGCGCAGAGCATCAACAGCATGAACAGCCAGAAAATCCGTCGGGAAACGAGCGAACGGAAAGAAGAGCGGTTCTTTTCTTCCGGCTCGGGAAGTTTATAAAGCGGAACGAACAGGAACAAAACCGCATTGAGCGCGGGCGGGATTCCCCAAAGGCACGCCAGTATTTTCCAGTGCCCGATTCCGAATACGGAAAAAAGCAGCGTGGAGAGGAGCACCACAAAGACGCTGCCCCAGCAATAAGCGGAGTGAAGAAAACCCATGGCGCTTTCCTTTCGCTTTGTCGGGCAGGCCTCCACGATCGGGGAGACGATCACTTCCAGAAGCCCCGCGCCCATGCCGTACAGGCAGGTGGAAAGAAACAGCCCGGCGGTCGGAGAAAGCAACAGGGGGAAAAACGCCAGGCTGCACAATCCGACGGCGCAGAAAAGATTTCCGGCGACTGCGCAGGCGCGGTAACCGATCCGGTCCACGAAGGCTCCGGAAAGCAGGTCGATGAGCAGCTGCACGCCGAAACATACCAGAGAAAGCAAAGAGAGCCGGGACAGCGGAATGCCCAGCTCGGACTGAAAAGTCACATAGAGAAGGGGAATGAAGTTGAGGACGATCGCCTGCGCGACGTAGCCGCCGTAAGCGGCAAGAATGGTGTGGCGGTAGTTCAGCCGGGAAGAATTGCGTGGCATGGTATGCGGTAAAAAGTCCTTTTTCGGTGTTTTTCAGACGGATTCAGTATAGGATAGTTCATCAGTATCTGTTATATTATAAAGCAGAATGCGGCAAAAGGCAAGCCGATTGAGCGGGCGGAAGAAAAAAATTCCGCAAATTTCCGTCTCCGGGCCGGCCGCGCGCGGACGGCCCGGAGACGGAAAAACGTGCGGATTTCGGATAAATCGTCCGAAAACGCCTTTTTCCGCGCTCTTCGGGGCGATATAATACTTTCAGACCTGCAAGGCGGAACCGGAGAGGGAAGAGATGGAAATTTATGTGGAGTACGCCCTCGCGGAAAATTTTCTGCTGGACGCGATGCTTCTTTGGCTGGCGCTGAAAACTGCCCGGCAAAAAATTATTTGGGGCAGAATTTCCCTGGCGGCCGCGCTCGGCGCCGTATTTGCGGTGGTATTTCCGCTGATGCGGCTGGGAAATGTCCTCGCCTATCTTTTGAAATTTGCGGTGGGACTGTTGCTCTGCCTGATCAGTGTAAAGGGAAAAGGAGCGGGCAGGTATGCGATCACGGCGCTTATTTTTTTCGGCTACAGCTTTGCGCTCGGCGGGGCGCTGCTCGCGCTCTATTCGGCGTTTTCGCTCGATTACAAGGCGGGAGAAGGCGGGTATCTCGTCGAACGCGCGCCGGTGGGAACGGTGTTGGGCGGAAGTTTTCTCTTTTGCGTGGTCAGCGTATCCCTTGTCAAGAGACTTTATAAAAAGCGCGCCATGCGCCGGTTTCTGTATTCCTGCAAAGTGGTGCTGGGCGACAGGAGCGTGACGGCGGAGGGATTTCTCGACAGCGGAAACCGCGCGACGGCGCACGGGATTCCCGTCTGCTTTCTCTCTCCCGATCTCGCTTTTGATCTGCTGGGAGAAAGGAGTATGACGGAGGAAATGACGATCGTCACCGTGAACGGGGAGAAACAGATAAAAATTTTTCTGGCGGACAGTCTGGAGATATATTGCGGCAACCGGCCGAATATAATAAGGAAAGTATATTTCGCGCCGTCCGGTCATATACGCGCGCGTGAATACAAAATTATACTCAATGCGGAAGTGACGGAACACATTCCGGTGCAGTGAGAGAAGAGCGGGGAGGCGGCTCATGAAACTTAAGGAAATACTCAGAAGTTTTTTACGGCAGATGGATGCGGAAAATACGGTGGACTATATCTGCGGAACGGAGGCATTGCCCCTGCCGCTGTCGCCGGAAGAGGAGAGCGAAATGCTCGGCAAGCTGGAGCAGGGCGAGGAGACGGACAAGGTGAAGGCGGAGCTCATTCAGCACAATCTCCGTCTGGTGGTGTACATAGCCCGCAAATTCGACAATACGGGCGTGGATTCGGACGATCTGATTTCGGTGGGGACCATCGGGCTGATCAAGGCGATCAATTCTTTCCGCACGGATAAAAACATCAAGCTGGCCACCTATGCTTCGCGCTGTATCGAAAATGAAATCCTCATGTATCTCAGGCGCACGGTGCGGCTAAAAAGCGAAGTGTCTTTCGATGAACCGCTCAATACCGATTTCGAGGGCAACGAACTGCTGCTGTCGGACATTCTGGGCACGTCTGCGGAAAGCGTTTACGGGAACCTCGAGTCGAGCGCGGAAAAGGAGCTTCTGAAAGAGGCGTTGAAAAAGCTGTCCGAGCGGGAGCGGAAAATTATGTTTCTCAGATTCGGATTAAACGGCGGGGAGGAGATGACGCAAAAGGACGTTGCCGACCTTCTGGGCATTTCGCAGAGCTATATTTCCCGGCTCGAAAAAAAGATTATTCAGCGGCTCCGGAAAGAAATCTCCAAAATGGTGTGATCGTTCTCTGCCTGCCTCTGTAAGCCCGCGTTTTCCGGAAGTTCCGAAAAAAAGGCGGGTGCCGCGCAAATATTTTTTCTGAAACCGCACATACTCTGAAAAAGAATCCTCGCCGGCGTTTACATAAGAAGGAGGATACAGGTATGATGCAGAAAGTGGAAATTTGCGGCGTGGACACTTCGGGACTTCCCCGGCTGACGGCAAAAGAGAACGAAGCGCTGATGAAAAAACTGAAAACGGGCGACAGGGAAGCCCGGGAAAAGTTCATCATCGGGAATATGCGTCTCGTTCTGTCCCTGGTCAAGCGCTTCTGGGCGAAAAACGCCAATGCGGACGACGTGTTTCAGGCGGGGTGCGTGGGGCTGATCAAGGCAATCGATAATTTCGACCTGAATGTGGGCGTAAAATTCTCCACTTATGCCGTGCCGATGATCATCGGAGAGATCAAGCGCTATCTCCGGGACGGAAATTCTCTGCGCGTGTCGCGCAGTATCCGGGACACCGCTTACCGCGTTCTCAAAGTGCGCGAATCGATCGAGGAACGGGACGAGGAAGCGACCATCGAAAAAATAGCCGCCGAAATGCAGGTGGCGGTCAGCGAAGTCGTCTACGCGCTCGACGCCATTTCCGACCCCGTGTCCCTGTACGACCCGGTATATAATAAGGCGGGGGACACGCTGTTGCTCATGGACCAACTCTGCGACGAAAAGAACAACGACGAGGTGTGGACGGAACACGTCGCCCTCGGCGAGGCGATGGAGCGGTTGGGCGAGCGGGAAAAACGCATTCTGTTTCTGCGTTATTATGAGGGAAAGACTCAGACCGAGATTTCCGAAGAAGTGGGGATTTCGCAGGCGCAGGTCTCCCGTCTGGAAAAAAATGCGCTCAACAATATCCGCCTGAATATTTCCTGATTCCCGCATTTTTGCAGGGCCTGTCATGGGTGCCGATCCGGCGCTTTTTGTCGGATATTTTTGCCGGAAAGGATTTTCCTCGGGGCAGGGTAGAGACGAACGGTCTCTACCCTGCCCCGGGATTTTTTTCGGAATAGGAAAAGGAGGGGTTTTGGGAATAATTTTTTGAAAATATCGATTCGTTTACTTGATTTTTGAAGCGGTTTGTATTATAATTTCTGAAAATACAATATGTTTTTTGTTTGAAAGACGCATTGGGGCGTTTATAATAGAATAAATGTCAGTAAGGAGGCGCTATGTATCGGTTCAGAGAAGGCTATTATGCCGATGTGCGCAGGGAGCGCAGAGTGACGACCAACATCACGTTCAAGAACGGAGTGTTGGCGGAAAACAGGGAGAGGGTGACGGACGGCGCGTTTATCCGCGTGTTCGACGGGAAGATGTGGTATTATGCGTCTACGGAGAACCCGGACGAAGTGCAAAAGGAGCTGGACGGACTTTACGCTCTGGCTTCCCCCGATCCTGCGATCGCGGAACACCCCCTGGTGAAGCGGTTGGAAGTGAACCGGGACAAACGCATCCGGTTCGGGGACAATTCCGTGGAAGCGGTGTCGCGGGCGGAAAAACAGAAACTGCTCACCGAACTGTTTCCGCTGATCGGAAAGTATCCCGAGGCGAAATTGTCGGTGCTGCGTTATCTGGACCGCCACAGCGATTTTTCCTTTTATTCCAGCAAAGGGGCGGCGTTGGAATACGATTACCAGACTTGCGGAATCGTCACGCATATTTTCGTCGCGGAAGGAGAAAAGAGTTTTCAGTTCGGCGTTCAGAAAGGCGAGACGGATTTTGCGGCGCTCGGCGGATTTGCCGGGAAGCTCGACGACGCGATCAAAGAGGGAATCGCCTTCATGCGGGAGGCGGCGGAAGTCGTCCCCGGCGAGTATCCGATCGTTCTCTCTCCGGAAGCGGCGGGCGTGTTCGCGCACGAATCGTTCGGGCATAAGAGCGAGGCCGATTTCATGCTGGGCAACGAGACGATGCGCCGGGAATGGCAGATCGGGAAAAAAGTGGGAAGCGATTGTCTTTCCATTCTCGAATCGGGCAATTATGACGGATGCGGATATGTGCCGTACGACGACGAGGGAACGAAAGCGAAAAGCACTTATCTCATCCGTAACGGGTTGCTGGCCGGGCGTCTGCACAGCGCGGAGACCGCGGCGGAACTGGAAGAGGAACTGACGGGGAACGCGCGGGCGATCAATACCAAATACGAGCCGATCGTACGCATGACGACCACGGTGATCGAGGGCGGGGACAAGACGCCCGAGGAGCTGATTGCGGGAATTAAGCACGGCTATTTCATCAAGACCATCAAACACGGCAGCGGCATGAGCGTTTTCACCATTGCCCCCAATATCTCCTATGAAATCGTGGACGGGAAGATTGCGCGGCCGGTAAAGATTTCGGTGATTTCCGGGGATGTATTTGAGACGTTGGGGCTGATCGACGGACTTTCCCGCGAGGTGGAAATTCTCTGCTTCGTCTCGGGCGGTTGCGGCAAGATGGAGCAGTATCCTCTGCCCGTCGGCTTCGGCGCGCCGTATGTGTCCGTTTCGCGGATGAAAGTGCAGTGACATTGTCAGGGCGCCTTGCGGGCACGCCCGCAAGGCGCTGCGGATCAGAGAGAGGAGAAAATCGAAAATGGGTATCATCAAAGAAAAATATATGCTTTCTTCCAGGCGTGAAACGGTGGCTTTGTCCGCCAGCGCGGTGAAATCGGTGCGGTTCGTCGACGCGCGCAAATGCGGCTATCGTGTGTCGGACGGACGGCATATCGGCATTTTCGGCGTCGCCGGAAACGCGACGCCTGAACAGGAGGCCTGGAAGCGGGCGGAAGAAAATCTGGCCAATCGCATTCCGTATTCCGCACAGCCGGCCGCAAACCGTTCGGAGCACGTCGATGTCTCGGGCGGGGTGCTGTCCGAGAAGGAATTCAAGGAAGCGGCGGAGTCTTTTGCGGAAACGCTGAAAAAGCGCTTTCCCGGATTCTTGTTCGGGAACGACATTTCAAGGGAGGAAGAAGAAGTCCGGCTGGTCAACGACGTCGGCCTGGATCTTTCTTATAAAACCGCTTATTATACCGTCAGTCTGTTGATGAGCGATAAAAATTCCGCCGGGCTGTTCGATCTCGGGTATGAATATGCGGGCAGAGAGTTCGATATCGAGAAAATGTGCGCGGACATTGCGGAGCTCGAGCGCGCCTATCGTACGCCCGCCGACATCGGCGAGGGAGAGCACATTGTGTTTTCGTCGCCGTACGATCTCGGGTTCGGAAAATTGGTGGAGGGGATTCTCGCCGACTCCTATGCGAACGGAACGGGACTTTTTGCCGGAAAACGGGGAGAGCAGGTATTTGACGATCGCGTGAGTCTGTATGAGGATCGCAATCCGGAAACGACGCTCGCGGTGCCGTTTTTTGACGCGGAAGGCGCTGTCCGGGACGGATACAGGAATTATGTGTTCAGAAACGGCGTGTTCGTATCGCCTGTCGCTTCCGGGTCGGACGCGGTGAAATACCGGCTTCCCGCCACCGGCAGCGCGATTGCGGAATACGACGGCGTACCGACGACGGGGATTGTCAATCTTAAACCGGAAAGTTCGGGCAAGACAATGCGGCAACTGACCGCCGGAGAGGAGGCGATTTATCTCGTCATGGCCAGCGGCGGCGACACGACGCCCGACGGCAATTTTGCGACGCCCGTGCAGACGGCGTTTTTGTGGCGGGACGGAAAATTTATCGGAAAACTTCCCACGCTCGGGATTTCCGGAAATCTGTTCGATCTGTACGGAAAGAATTATCTCGGCCTGGCGGAAGATTCTCTTTCGCACACCGATTGCAAATCCTATCATCCGTTGGCGGTCCGTATGACGGTGCGCAAGTGATCCGCAGGAGCGGGAGCGTCGGAACGGCCCGAATACCGGTCGGGCGGAAAAAAAGCGAGAAAGAGGAAAGAAACCCGAAATAAACTGAAAAAGACGGGAAAAAGGCGTGGCAAAAGCCGCGCCTTTTTGCATATATTGTAGAAAGCGCTGAAAAAGCAAAAAGCAAAAAATCAAAAAGAAACAGAATCGGAGGCGCGTATGGAAATGAGTTTTTCGGATCTTCGTACCAAAGAGGTGATCAACACCAATGACGGCAGACGGCTGGGGAAAGTATGCGATATCGTATTCTGTTACCCTGAAAACAGGGTGATCGGCATTGTGGCGCCGGGCGGGAAAGGGCTTTCAATCTGGAAGAACGAGCAGTTCATCGATATGAAAAACATCGTAAAAATCGGCGACGACGTCGTTCTCGTCAATTTCAATATGCCACAGAAACCCTGCGGCACCAAACCCGTGCGGGGGCGTTCCTGCTGTCCGCCTCCGGGAATCAATCCGCCCGATTGCGGCCCCGGCGACAGGAGAAGCTATGAAGAATACGAATGAGTCATAAAACGCACGGGCGTATCATATATTGAATGGTAAATACGCAAAAGGGGTTTCATATGGACGAAAACAAGAAAATGGAAATGCGGGATGTCTCCCGGCTTCTGGAAGAATCGTATGTCTCCGGAAGAGGCAATGCCGCGGCGGGACAGAAAGGCGGTCAGGATAGTCTTA
>DVMZ01000160.1 GCA_018714725.1 Candidatus Scatosoma pullistercoris | reverse complement strand
GAACCGACAAGAAACGACAAAAAAGGTCAAAAATATTGAAAACAAATTAAGAAGAAACAATAAAAAACAATAAATAATAAAAATAAATTCTTTACAAAGGGGGAAAATTGTAGTATAATATACCCGTTGGTAGAGCAAGGCGACAAGCCGTGCGAAAAAAAGACAAGCGAGGTAGAAAGATGCGACAGAAGAGTGTAGTGGTGCTGGAATCCAACGAAGAGTTGCGAAGGGAACTGAAAGAGGCGTTGGAGAGTGCGGGCGGATTCCGCGTGGAGTACGAGGGAGACGACGGGGAACGGGGTTTGGAAGAGATCCGTCGGATCAGACCGGACGTGGCGATCGTGGGAATGTTTCTGAAAGGGCGAGACGGGAGCGGAGTCATTCGTGCGATGAAGAAAGAGGAGGGAAACGGAAAGATCCTCGCGACGGGAATCGGAAAGGACGCGCTGATCGAAAAGGCGATGGGAGAAGGGGCGGATTACTACCTGGTGAAACCGTTTTCGATGGAAGGAGCGCTGGAACAGATCGAGGAACTGACGAAAGAGCAGGAAACGAAAGGCCGGGTGACGGAATATGCGTCGGCGAAGAGAAAGCCGCAGACGGTGGACGAGAAAATCAGCGACATATTCATGGCGATCGGGATACCGCCGCACATCAAAGGTTACGGATATTTAAGAGAGGGAATCAAGACGACGGTGGCCAAGCCGTACATCATCAACAACGTGACGAAAGGGCTGTACCCGAGCATCGCGGAAAAGTTCGGAACGACGCCGAGCAAAGTGGAGCGGGCGATCCGGCACGCGATTGAAGTGGCGTGGAATCGCGGGCGGGTAGAGGCGATCAACGCGATATTCGGGACGAGAATATATTTAGGGACGGAGAAGCCGACGAACAGCGAGTTTATCGCGCTGGTGGCGGACAAGCTGATACTGGAAAATATGATCTGAGAACGGCCGGAGAAGAGGCTCCGGAAAAAGACGTAAAACAGAGAAAAGGCAGAATTCGGGAAGGAGATAAAAAGACACGGAAGTCGGGGACGAACCGGGAATTTGGTCGCCGGGGCACGCATTACGGCAATGCGTCGAAAATTATGCGGAATAAAACGGGCGGACGGCGTTCGCGCGGATTCCGGTAAATCTGAAATGCGGATAAAAAAGAGAAATTGCGAAGGAATATAAAGTGAAAAATACAAACGGAAAAGGTTTTGTCAAAAATCCCCCGGAAGCAATTTGCTTCCGGGGGATTTTTGAGTTTTTGAAGAAAAATCGAAATCAGACGAAATCAGACGATTCCCTGAGCAAACATGGCGTCGGCAACTTTCTCGAAGCCCGCGATGTTGGCGCCCATTACATAATCGCCGGCATAGCCGTATTCCGAAGCCGCACGGTCGATGTTATGATAAATATTGATCATGATTTCTTTGAGTTTGGAATCCACTTTTTCCGCAGTCCAGAACATTCTTCCGGAAGCCTGCGCCATTTCCAGTGCGGAGGTGGCCACGCCGCCGGCATTCGCCGCTTTGGCGGGAAGGAACACCACGCCGGCACGTTTGAATTCGTCGATCGCTTCCAGGGTGGAGGGCATGTTTGCGCCTTCCGCGACATATTTCACTCCGTGTGCAATGAGTTTTTTCGCGTCCTCGGCGTCGATTTCGTTCTGCGTGGCACAAGGAAGAGCAACGTCGCAGGGAATATCCCAGATATTTTTACAGCCGGGTTTATAGACCGAACCGGGCACCCGATCGGCGTATTCTCTGATGCGTCCGCGCTCCTGTTCTTTGATCCGGCGGACGACCTCCAGACTGATTCCTTTTTCATCGTAAATACAGCCGTCCGAATCGTACATGGCCACCACTTTCGCACCCAGCTGCTGTGCTTTTTCGCAGGCGTAAATGGCGACGTTGCCGCTCCCGGAAATGACGACGGTCTTTCCGTTCAGGGAATCCCCCCGAAGCCGCATGGCTTCTTCCGTGATATAGATCAGGCCGTAGCCCGTGGCTTCCTTCCGGATCAGGGAACCGCCGTAGGAAAGTCCGCGGCCGGTCAGAACGCCCGTCGATTCGTCGCAGATGCGTTTGTACTGGCCGTAAAGGAATCCGATTTCGCGCGCGCCGACGCCGATATCCCCGGCCGGAACATCCGTGTCGGCACCGATATGGCGGTAGAGTTCGGTCATGAAACTCTGGCAGAAGACCATGACTTCATGATCGGATTTGCCTTTGGGATCAAAGTCGGAACCGCCTTTTGCGCCGCCGATCGGAAGGCCGGTCAGGCTGTTTTTGAGGATTTGTTCAAGACCCAGGAATTTGATGACGGAAAGATTGACGGAGGGATGGAAGCGAAGTCCGCCTTTGTACGGGCCGATGGCGCTGTTGAACTGCACGCGGTAACCGCGGTTGACGTGTACTTTTCCGGAATCGTCCGTCCAGGGTACGCGGAACAAAATGGCGCGTTCGGGTTCGACAAACCGTTCGAGAAGGGCCGCCGATTCATATTCGGGATGCCTTGCCAGAACAGGTTCCAGCGTCAGCAGGATTTCGGTGGCAGCCTGGTGAAATTCTTTTTCGCCGGGATTGCGCTCTTTCAGTTGCGACAGAACATTTTCTATGTAAGTCATAAAGTACTCCTTTTATGTAACATTCCCGATTAATAAAATAGATAATCAACGTATTTATAATAGCACTTTTGAATTTGTTTTGCAACAATTTGTCGGGCAAAATTTTAAAAACGCAAAAAAATAATTGCAATTTGTCGGGGAAAGGAGTATAATAGAAAAATGTAGAAGAAGGGGAGCGATGGCCTGGCGGAAAAGCGGGAAATTCGTTTTTGCGGAAAGGCGAAATCGCTTTCAGACGGAAAAACGGGAAAGGAATGGCCGATTTTCCGGAACGGGTTATCCGGGCGCGGGAAAAGGAGCGCGGTTTCGCAACGGATAGTTTGTGACAGAATAAGAATAAATACTTCCGTAGTTAAATGGATATAAC
>DVMZ01000159.1 GCA_018714725.1 Candidatus Scatosoma pullistercoris | reverse complement strand
GCCACCGTTGCGGAGGCGAACGGGAGCGAGTACAAGGACGGCGCGCATCTGCATTTTGAAGTGTTTGAAAACGGAATCAATGTGGATCCCGCGGAGTATCTGACTCTGGACGAAAAGTAAGCGGCTGCCATAAAAATAACTTTCCGCCCGCCTTCCGGCGGGCGGAACATATATTTTTCAAAGAAGAAAGCCCGGCGGGAAAGGCATAAAAGAAAAAGCGCGCGCATACAATAACCTGCAATCCTTTCAGAGGTTATTTTTATGAAACGCTTTTTTTGCTTTTTGCTTTCCGTCTGTCTGTTTTCAGGCGTCGTCGTCTTTTTCAACGGATGTAAAAAAGACGAATCGGTGGGGTGCAGGTATGAGATCACGGCGGAATACGTCCCCGAAACCGCCACGCTTGCCGCTGTGATGAAAGTGGAGTATAAAAACCGGACGGACGATGAAATTTCCGAGCTGAAATTCAATCTGTATCCGAACGCTTACCGGGAGGACGCGGTGTACCGTCCCGTTTCGTCCGTGTATTCCTCTTCCGCCTATTATGCCGGGACCAGTTACGGCAGCATGGAAATTTCAAGCGTCAACGGCGGGAAAAGCTGGGAAATTGCGGGCGAGGATAAAAATATCCTCACCGTAACGCTGGAGGAATCGCTTTTTCCGGGCGACGGAGTTACGCTGGACATCAGTTTCCTGACCAAACTGGCGAAGATCAATCACCGCACGGGCGTGACGCGGAACACCGTCAATCTCGGAAATTTCTTCCCCATACTCTGCGGGTACTCGCAGGGGGCATTTTATGAATGCGTCTATTATTCGGACGGCGATCCCTTCTTTTCGGAACAGGCTTCGTTTTCCGTATCTTTCACCGTGCCTCGGGAATACACGCTGGCATCCACGGGAAAAATCGTTTCGGAAAAGACGCTGGAAAGCAAAAAAGAATATACCATGTCTGCGACGAACGTGCGGGATTTCGCAGTCGTCCTCTCCGATTGTTTCGAGATGGTTTCCAGCCGCTCGGACGGCGTGGAAGTGCGCTATTACTATTATAATGACGAACAGCCCGCGGCGCACCTGGCGGCGGCGCAGGAGGCACTCGGATATTATTCCTCGACGTTCGGAAAGTACCCTTATGAAACCTATTCCGTGGTGCAGACGGGATTCTGTTACGGCGGCATGGAATACCCTTCGCTGGTCATGATCAGCGACGCGCTCAGCGAAAATAATTGCGTTTATACGATCGTCCACGAAACCGCGCATCAATGGTGGTACGCGGCGGTGGGCAACAATCAGGTGGAAAACGCATGGCAGGACGAAGGCTTGTCCGAATATTCGACCGCTCTGTTCTTTGAAGCTCATCCCGATTACGGGTTCACGCGGGAACAGATCATCAGTGACGCTCTGGAAGAATACCGCGCGTACTACAGCGTATACAGCCAGGTGTTCGGAGAAGCGGATACGCGCATGACCCGTTCGCTGAAAGATTATCTCAGCGAGTACGAATACCGCTGTATCGCCTACGATAAAGGCGCGATATTGTTCGATATGCTCCGCGGGAGTATCGGAGACAAGAAATTCTTTTCCGGATTGAAAAAATATTATTCCGCTTATCGTTATAAAGTGGCGGCTCCGGAAGATCTCATCGGCTGTTTTGAACGTACGGGCGTGGACGTCGCGGGCTTTTTCGACTCCTTCTTAAGCGGAAAAGCGGTGCTTTGACCGCAGGCGAAAAACGGAGCCCCGGTGCGGAAGGCGGAGCGGATAGCGAAAAACTGCGAAAAATACCGGTTCAAAGGCGGGGCGGCCGGAGGATTTTCGGGAAAAATTCCCGCGCAAAAACCGCGGGTTAAAAAAATACCGGAATTTTTTGCGGAAAAATGCTTGCCAAAAATATTCCCGGAGCGTATAATAGAAATGGAAAGTATGGGTCGGGAAGTTGGCCGCAGGCCAAACTTCACGGCGGAAAATCCGGAAGGAGCAATTATGGACGCTGTCCACAACCGAAGTAGCAGGAAGACAATTCAGATAAACCCGCAGTGCGCGGCAAGGATGGGTTTTTTACGGAAGACGGAAACAATTGACTGAAAAAATCCGGAAGTACAGACGCACGGGCGGTTTTTCCCGTGCGTTTTTTTTGCGCTTTTGAGCTTCTCCGTAAGGAGAAAAATTGCGCGAAAACGCCGTATGCGTAAAAAGAGTAAGGCGGTACGAATATGATCAGGTTTTACAAAACAGACGAAAAACTCCGCATTGTTCCCGTCGACGCGTTCGAGCGCCGCTGCTGGGTGGAAATGATCAACCCCACCGACGACGAAGTGGACGACATCCGGGAACTGAGCGGAATCCCGGAAGAAATGCTCAAAGCCGCGCTCGACGAAGAGGAATCTGCGCGGGTGGATACGGACGAAGGCGCCACCATGTATGTGGTGGACAGTCCCATGATGGTAGACACCGAAGAAGGGGACACCTACACGACCATCCCCGTCGCTATTATCTATAACAGCCGCTGTATCGTGACGGTTTCGCTGAATCCCAATCCGGTGCTTTCAGGTTTCCGCTCCAACCGCGGCCGGGTTTCCACCATCAAACCCGTGGGATTTATTCTGCATTTCATGCTGGAAAACGTCAAGAGATTTTCCTATTCGCTCAAACAGATCGATAAAAAATCCCTGCGCCTTCAGGCGGAACTGCATAAGTCCATGCGAAATCAGGAGCTCATCGAACTCCTCGGCCTGCAGGATTCCCTCGTCTATTTCTCCACGTCTCTGAGCGCGAATTCCTCCGTGTACGGCAGGTTGTCGCGCATGGAACCCGTCCAGTCCAATCCCGATTATCAGGATCTTTATGACGATGTCCTGATCGAGACGCGGCAGGCGACGGAGATGTGCGGCATCTATCGGGATATTCTGAAGACGACCATGGACGCGTTCAGTTCGGTGATTTCCAACAACGTGAACAACGTGGTGAAACGGCTGACCGTAATCACCATTCTGGTGGCGATACCCACCCTCATCGCTGGGCTTCTCGGGATGAACGTCGATCTTCCCTTCGGAATGGGGGTACACAACAAAGGGGTGGCATGGGAATTCTGGATCATTCTGATCCTCTCCGTAGTGCTGACGGCCGTGTGTTCCGTTCTGCTCGCGAAGATGACCGATTCCGTGAAGATCCGTACGCCCAAACAAGTCAAGAAAAAGAGGAGGCGGGACTGATGCCCATCTTACAATACAAATGCAAAAAATGCGGAAAGAAATTTGAAGAACTCGTCCGTTCGCATACCGATCAAGTGGTGTGCCCCGATTGCGGCGGGGAGACGGAACGCGATTATTCGGGGCCCGTCTATTCTGCCACAGGCAAAAAGCCGTCGTCGTGTACGGGGCATTGCGCCACCTGCAGCGGCTGCCATTGACGAAAGGAATCATTTTCCTGTTTCCTCGCGCGCGAACATTATTATATAAGGAATTGCAGATAAGTCTTTGCGTTCGGACGGTGTTTATTGGCGTTTCGGATCAACGCCGTAAGCTTTGCAGGAAAATAGATGTCCGGGAGGGAAGGCGGCGGTTTGTCCCGGTCCGATCGGCGGAAAAATCGACGGGAAATTTGT
>DVMZ01000020.1 GCA_018714725.1 Candidatus Scatosoma pullistercoris | reverse complement strand
GCTTTTTTAATTTTATTCGGATTTCTTCGCATATCTTTTACTCCACGTCCTCCACACCGCGGTTCAACACCCACCGCATGAACAGCGAAAGCGGTACGCCGATCGCCGTGCAGACAATTCCCACCGCCGCCGGATAATTGTAAAGCGAGTTTTCATTGACCTGCTGGAAAATCCAATAGGAAATCGTAGTCGTATTGTATTGCCCTTTCGTAAACAGCAGGATGGGCCCGGAGGAATTGAAAATTCCCACAAACTGAAAGAGCAACAAAGTGGACAGCGTCGGCCAGATCAGCGGAATCACCAGGTAAAACAGCTCCTGCCACATATTGACGCCGTCTATCTTGCCGGCCTCTATAATGGAATCGTCAATGTGCGACACCGCACCGGAAAGCAGGATGATATTTCCGCCGAACGAGGTGACCACGGTATAAGTCAGAATGGTCCTGAACGCCCTCTCCTCCACCAGAAAGTCTATGTGTTCGATCCCGAACTGAGCCAACAGCATATCCACCGGTCCGTCATAGGAAATGATGTATTTGAACAGCATGACATAAATGGAACCGGCTATGATGGAAGGGAGATAAAAGATAAAACGGAAAGCCCTGTATCCCGTGATCCGCTTGTACAGGAAATAGCAGAGAAGCACCGACACGGGCATGACGATAAACAGATTCGCCGCAAAGAAAATCATCGTGTTTTTCAGCGCCACCGCAATGACCGATTCCGCGCCCGTCAGCTCCGAAAAAATCATCCTGAAATTATCCAGCGTCCAGTCTGATTTTCCGTTCGCATTGATCGGCTGAAAGGCCAGCATAATCGAGCTGAAATTGAGATATACCCAGAAAATCAGGAAATTGACGACTGCGGTAACGAGCATTACGCAGATAAAAAATCGCTCTTCCCAATATTTTTTGTTGAAGGTGGTTTTCACCGCCGGCCGAACATTATTTTGAATCATATTTATTGTTTTCCTCCCCTGGCATAAAACTGTTTCCGCATTTCGGTAGGAGAAATATGAAAGTATTTCTTGAACGCCTTTGTGAAATACAGAGGATCGGAATACCCTACCATGGAGGCGATGGATTTGACGGAATCGTCCGAGGAGATCAGCCATCCCCGCGCGCATTTCATGCGCATTTCTATGATGTACTGCCGGACCGACAAACCCATGATCTCCTTGAAAATTTCCGAAAAATAATCGGAATTCAGACCGATATTGAAAGAAATGGTCTCCAGCGAAATGTCCTCCCCGATATAGTCGTTGATATAATTCGCCGCGGCCAGAATGTAGCTCTCTTTCCGCGAAAGTTTCACTTCCGACTGACGTTTCTCGGCAATCAACGAAAACAGACGATAGAGCTTGCTCATCACCCGCAGAGAGGTCTTCCCGTATTCGTACACATCGTTTACGAAATCCTGCATGGCTTCGCGGAGCAATACGTCGTGTTTGACGTGAATGACGGGCGTATTTTCATCCACCTTCATCATTTCCATAATCTTCTCGGCGCATCTCCCGTTAAAACCGATGTAGACATAATACCACGGATTGGCCTTATCGGCGCAATATTCCGTTTCTTCGCCCGGAAGGACAAAAAATATGTCGTCGGCGACGCAGCGGTGTTCCCGGTCTTTGAGCACGAGTTTTCCCGTGCCGGACAATATGTAATGCAAAACGAAGTAATTGTGTTTCGTGCGGGTCTTCCGGTTGGAAGAACACCGCTCGGAAGCGCATTCAATCACATACAGATCGTTGAAAATCGCTTCTTCCCCGGCGTTTTCCTGTCTTCGTCCGACCGAATTGAGCAACGAATCGATTTTTTCCCGCATTTCCGTCATCGGTTACGTTTCCTCCCCGCAAAAATATATGCGGATACGAGCATTGCTCCGATTCCGACAACCGACAAAGCCGTCGATCCGCACCCTTTGCCGGACGGTTTTCCGCCGGACGATTCGCCTCCGTCCGACGAAGAACCGGCGCCGGACGAAGCGGAATCCGAAGTCCCCGAGGAAGAATCGGGAACTTCCGCCTTCTTTTCTTCCAGCTTTTCCGCAGCCTGATCCAGCAGCGCTTTCACCTGTTCCACTTCCCGTTCGCTTATCGAAGTGCCGTAAACAAAGCTCTTCAGAGCGGCGATTTCCGCCCGCACCGCTTCGATGCTTTCGGCCGTGTAAAGGTCCGCGTCCGCATTCATCAGGGACTCGTACAGCTTCTGAATCTCATAAGTATCGGGAAACGAAGGCGTGAAAGCACCCGTCGCGCGGATTTCCGAAAGAATGCAAGGCCCGCCGAACTCGATTTTGACATATCCGGCTTCCTGTTCTTCAAAGGACACTTTCACCCATCCGAGCGCCTCCGACCACTCCGTGCGGTTCTCGTTGCTGAGTGCGGTGCCGTACCGGACAGAAATTTCGCGGTCCGCCACTTCTTTCCACGTCTCCCCGTCTGCGCTTACCGAAACCTTACAGCTTTCCGGCATATCGGAAAGAGTATAAGTCGACGCCTGCATATCATAGGCGCCCCAGATTCCCACCGTTCCCTGTACGGAAGGCACGGGCGCGCCGCGGAACCGGATTCCGGAAACTTTCGTACCCGCCGGCAGCGACAGCATTACGCTTTCCGTTTCCGACGTCGTTTTCGTATTCCCGTCCGTGAGCGCAGCCCCGGCCGCGCCTTCCACGGTCACCCCGGAGAGATCGGCGGCGTCCGCCGCCCCTTCGTACCAGGCTTTATCGACGACGATCGTTTCTTCCGTCAACAATTCCTCGGTGATATAATCGATGGGGGTCAGCAGCGTTTTGTCCGCATACACGCTGACGTTGTAGCCGATCGCGGAGCCCGCCTCCGTATTTTCCAGCTCGTTATACTGGAACGCCGGCAAGTCCACGAGCGTACCGTATCCCGCATTGTAAACCGCTTTATAGCCGATGTGCCCGTTATGCACATGGCCGGAAAAATAAATCACCTGCGGATAATCCGCAAAAAGTTCCTTGATCTGATCGGACGCTTCCCCGATCGGCCAGGCGTCGGAGCGGTTGGTCGTGTCGCTCAGCGGCTGATGCGCGATGACAAAAATCGGTTTGTTTTCGTCCGCGCGCTGTGCCAGCGCGCGTTTCAGCCATGCCAGCTGCGCATCCGAAATATACGCGTCGCCGTTTCCGTTCACCCAGCCTTCCGTATTGAGCACAATAAAATGATAATCGTTTACCCAGGTATCGAAATAAATCGTTTCCGACGAAATCCCGGTATATTCGCTCACATAGCGCATATACCTTTCCTTTTTTATGGAAAAATCCGCGTCCGAACGGCCGGTCAGCTTTTGTCCGCTTTCATCCCATTCGTATTCGTGATTTCCCATGGCGACAATGTTGACGGGCGCGGAGCCATATCGGGACAAATCCCCGAAAAAGCCCTCGTATTCCGCTTCTTTGCCCATATTATAGCTGACGTCGCCGGCCACGACGAGCGCGTCGCTCTCCGGGAATTTCTCCTCGTTGATCGCAAGCGCGTTTCTGAATTTTTCCGCAAATTTCGGGTATTGATAGCTCGCCCGGCCCGTTTCATAGTGAATATCGCTGACCACCTGAAAATTCAGCAATACCTCTTCTTCCGCAGCGGCCTCCGCCGCCGCGGAAGAAGCAAAAGGCGAAACGCCGGACAAACAGGCCCCGGCCAAGATTGCCGCAAAAATTTTCTTCGCGCCCTTCAATTTCCTTTCCTCCGATTTGCCGTTTTTTTCGTTCCGGCCATTGCCGCACACGCCGCGCCGGCCATCGTCAGCGCCGAAAGCATTCCGGTCAGCGCGCTTCCGCAGCCCGTGCCCTTCGTGTCCGGTTCGGCCTGTTTCTCGAACACCGCCGTGACGTGAACGTCCCCGGAAAGCGCCGGCAGCACATAGCGTCCCGCCACTGTTTCCACCGTCTGCCCGTTCACCGCAGCCGATACAAAACGATACCCTTCTTCCGGTTCAAAGAAAAACTCGATTTTCGTGTCTTTATACACCACGCCGGTACGGCTCGCCGTGATCCTGCCCCCTTCGGTTTCGGCCACGGTCACTTCATAGCTTTCGTTTTCGGACGTCACCACGACCTCTGCCGCCGACGCGGGCATCCGGAAATTCCAGCCCGTATCGTCTTGTTCTACGGCAACCGCATCGCCGTTCTCCGCGATCACCTGCACTTCTTTGATGATCCGCAGCGAACCCGAACATTTCGCTTCGATCCGGACCGCGTCCCCTTCCGCCGCCCAGGGGGCGGAAATCGTCACGCGGGTATATTCGTCCGCCGAAACCGCCACGGGGAAGATTTCTTTGCCTTCGCAAAAACTCTTCACCGCGCCGTCCGTCAGTTCCCCGGAGAATACCGCGATCTCCGAAATGACTGCGTCACAGAAAGAATTGAGGTTGGAAGAAGCCCCGATAAACAGAGAGTTCTCTCCGCTCACGTTGAATTTTCTCTTCCCGACGGAAGCGGCGAGTTCCCCGTTCAGGAATATCTTCTGTTCGTTGTCCGTAACGACCGCCGTCACGCTCGCCCACCGGCCGGCTGCCAGAGCCGTATCCGTTTCGGCGCGGGAAATTTCACGTCCGTCCGAAATTTCAAAGACGACTTTCCCGTCCACGCTCTTGACGGAGAAATATCCTTCGGACATGCCCTCCCGGCCTACGCAGAGATAATATTGCGTGCCCGTTACGCTTTCGGGCTTCAGCCAGAGATTTACGGCAAAGGCGCCTTTCCCGAAATCGCTGTTCAAAGCGTCCCGGACGAGCGCGTAAGCCCCCGATTCAAACAGCGCCGCGCCGTCCTCCGCCGTCCGGCCTTCCGCCGCCTGAATATTGCTGGTTTCCGCAAAGTTCATGGAAACGCTGTCATACACCGAAGTTGCGGCGTCGTCGAACAGATATCTCTGCACGATTCCCGGCTGCATTTCCCCGGATTCTTTCAGAAAGAGTACCGTATAATGTTTCTGCTCGTCGCTCCATTGCGAACCGACCGCTATATCCACCACGGTTCTGTTCCAGATCAGCTCCGTTTCAAAATCCTGTTCGGCGGTCTCCACTCCGTTAATAGACACGGAATAGCCTTTTTGCGCAGGCAAAGTAAAGGAGATTTCCGCTTTTTCCTTTCCGGACGGAACGCGCACGACATATTCGTCTGCGGTATCCGTGTTCATGGTCTCCCCGTCCACCGTCAGCGAATGCAGTTTGGTGGCTTCCGAGAAAAACCATTCCGGCGTCAGTTTGAAAACATAAACCCGGGCATAATTGCTGGTCGTTTCCTCGACGATCGCAAAAATATTTCCCTCTGCGTCTCTGGTAAGGTCGCAATACCCGCCGTCGGAGACGTTGTCCATCTCCGCATAAGGCAGCCGTTTCTTCAGCGTCCAGGTCCTCCCGCCGTCAAAACTGGCCTCTATCGTGACGTTCGTGCGATAATCTTCGTCATCGCAATGAATGAAGAGCATCATATCGTCGTCATAAGAGAGCAATGACCCGAAACATCCCGTACCGGGATCGAGCAGCGTTCTGTCCAGACGCGCGCTCTCCCAGGTATATCCCCCGTC
>DVMZ01000158.1 GCA_018714725.1 Candidatus Scatosoma pullistercoris | reverse complement strand
ACCTGTTCGATTATAACGGTCTGTTCAACAATATTCTCGGCCTGTTCGGTCAGCACAGCCTGTTCTTCGACGAGGAGAGTTCTGTCAAAGCGATCAGCTCCATTTTCCTCATGAATCTCTGGAGTATCGGCGGGGGCATGATTTTGTGGCTGTCTGCGTTCAAGGCCATTCCCGCTCAGCTTTATGAAGCGGCGAAGATCGACGGCGCGGGCGTCGTGCAGCGGTTTTTCCACGTCACCATTCCCATGAGCATGCCCATGATTTTCTTCAACGTCATCACCATGCTCATCGGTACCTTCCAGTATAACGGCACGCTCACCTTTGCCCTGGAAGGGCGGGGGTATGAGAACGCGCTGTACATGTATGCGGTGTTCATCTACAACGAAGTGTTCGCAGTGGGCAGCAAATACGGCTACGGCAGCGCGCTTTCGTGGATTTTGGTGGTGTTCCTCGGCTGTCTCACCGCGGTGCTGTTCAGAATCCGCAAAAAACTTTACATGGGGGATGATAACTGATATGCAGAAAGTCGGTGAAAACAACGCTTCCCTCAATGTCAGGGAAAAGAAGCGGAAAAAGGTTTCTGAAATCTGTATCTATGCGCTGATGACGCTGATCGGGCTCATTCTCGTCATGCCCTATTTCTACATGGTCATGAAGAGCCTGATGACGCAGGAGGAAGTCATTTCTCCGCAGATCAAATTCTTCCCCGCCAAGCCGCAGTTTTCCAACTACGCGCAGATTTTGCAGGACAAAGGGTATTTGTCGGCGTTCGGCAACACGATGAAGGTCATTTTGTTCAATCTGATCGCCGTGCCGGTGTCCGCCACGTTCATCGCATTCGGGTTCGCCCGCTGCGAATTCGTGGGCAAGAAACCGCTGTTTGCGTTTATGCTGTCCACGATGATGCTGCCCGGCGTCGTCACGCAGATTCCGCTCTATATCCTGTACACCAGGATCGGCTGGATCAATACCCTTCTGCCCATGACCATTCCCAACCTCACGGGCGGCGGCGCGCTGTATATCTTCCTGGCCAGATCGTTTATTCAGAGCCTGCCCAAGGAGATCGACAACGCGGCGAAGATCGACGGCGCGGGGCCTCTCCGCAGATATTTCAGCATGGCGCTTCCGCTTTGCAAACCCATCATCATCTATATCATGATCAACGTATTCACCTCTAACTGGGGCGATTACTACGGACCTTTGGTCTGGCGCCTGGACGACGCTTTTCCCGCAACGCTCGCCTATAAGGTGTTCTATCTGTTGCAGAACGGCGCCACCGGCAACGATCAGGTACATATCCGTATGGCGGCGGGCGTGATGATGAGTCTCGTCCCCGCAACCCTCTTCTTCATCTTCCAGAAACAGCTGATCGAAGGGGTGGCCATGGACGGACTCAAAGGCTGATTTTCAGCCGGTTTTTCGGACGGAATTTTCGCAAGATTTTGTGACAGGAGATAAGATTACATGACGACAAACAAGCGATCCGGAAAAAAGGGCAGGGCGCTCGCGCTCGGTATGGCTGCCGCGCTGGCACTGGCGGGCTGCGGCGGCAAGACGGACAGCAGTTCCGGGGAAAGCGGGCTTTCGTTTGACACCCGCGGCCTCACGCCGCAGCAGTACAGCATTGCCAATCTCACCGCGGTGGACGACTACGGCCGCACGGTGGAAATCTGCGATCCTTCCGACGCGGAGAAAAAATATGTCGGGCTGTTCTATTTCGCCTGGCTGGGTTCGCAGGACAACATGGAGGGGATTTACGACATTTCCGAACTGGAAAAACTGGGCGCCGATTCTCCGCTTTACGACCCGCATGATACGACCGGTCAGAGCCCTGCACACGAGTTTCATTTTGCCAGCGAGCCGCTGTACGGGTATTATTCTATGAAGGACCCCTGGATCATCGCGCGCCATGTCGAGCTTCTGACCATGGCGGGCATCGATTACGTCCTGCTCGATTACACCAACTCGGTGACTTACAACGATGTGGCGGAACTGCTGTTGGAGACGCTGCGCAGGTTCAAGGATCAGGGCTGGGATGTCCCCGGGGTCGGGTTCTATACCAATACCGGTACGGCGACGACGGTGAAGAACGTCTATGAAACGTTTTACCGTTCGGGGAAATACGACGATCTCTGGTTCCGTTTCGACGGGGATTCCCGTCCCGTGATCGTGGGCGCTTCCACCGCAAACGGCGGGGCCAGCGATCAGGAGAGCGGCTTCCTTTCCACGGACAGCGAGGAATATAAGTATTTCAACTTCTACGAATCGCAATGGCCGTCGACGGGCGTCGTGAACGACGAAAAGGGACTGCCCTGGCTGCAATGGGGCTCTCCCGTGCCCAACCTCAACGGCAACATTTCCGTTTCCGTGGCGCAGCATTCTTCCGCCAGTCCGTATTTTTCCGAGCAGCGGCCCTCTTCTTCGCGCGGCTTTGACGGCTCGGAAGTGCAGGAGGAATGGTGGCTGGGACAGAACTTCCAGTGGCAATGGGACAACGCGCTGCAATACGACAGCGCGGATATGGTCTCCAATATCTTCGTGACGGGCTGGAACGAATGGACGGCAATCAAGTACATCACGGGCGACGGCCAGGGCGGTGCGAACAGCACGAGCGGCTGGACGGGCAGAGACGTGTTTTTCGTGGACGGGTATAATGCGGAATACTCCCGCGACATCGAAATGGGCCGGGAATTCGGGGACGGTTTCTATCTGCAACTCGTTTCCAACACCCGGAAATTCAAGTTTAATGAGGCTTCCCGTTACCGCATGGATACGCGGACGATTTCCGATCTGTCCGATCTGTCCGTCTGGCGGAACGTATTTGTCGAATATGCGGACTTTTCGGGCGACGCCATGGCCCGCGACGGTGAGAATGCGGCCAAAGATCCGCATGTTTATGTGGATAACTCCAACCGCAACGACATCGTGACGATCAAGGTGATTCACGACGACGAATACGTCTGGTTCTATGTGGAGACGGCTGAAGACATCACCGCGCACGAGGACGGGGATACGACCTGGATGAATCTTCTGATTTCCGCGGGGGATACTTCGACCTCCTTTGCCGGATTCAATTACATCATCAACCGCAATCCCGGAGCGGACGGAAAAACGTCGGTGGAAAAATGCAGCGAAGCGGGATTCCATTGGACAAATGCCGGGGAGGCGGAATATTTTGTTTCGGGGAACAAGTTCGTCTGTCAGATTCCCCTCAGCGTACTCGGGGTGGACCCGGACGACGTACGGCTTTCTTTCAAAGTGACGGATAACGTGCGCAAGGCGGACTGGATGCAGTCTGCCGGCGATGCGGAAGGCGTACGGGAGACCGGGACTCTCGATATCCTCGATTATTACATTACCGGAGACAGTGCGCCGATCGGACGCTTCGGCTATGCCT
>DVMZ01000157.1 GCA_018714725.1 Candidatus Scatosoma pullistercoris | reverse complement strand
CGAGCGGGTATTGAAGGAACTGGAAGGCGGCGAATACGTCGTTTCCAAAGTGAAAAAGACGGTGGCGAAATCGCATGCGCCCGCGCCGTTCACGACCAGTTCCATGCAGCAGGACGCCTCCAACAAACTGGGATTTTCTTCCCCCGAGACGATGAGTCTCGCCCAGCACCTGTATGAGGGTATCGCCACGGAAAACGGCGATCATATCGCGTTCATCACTTACATGAGAACGGACTCCGTCCGCGTTTCCCAGGAGGCGCAGGCGGCGGCGCTCGCCCGGATCCGGGAAGTGTACGGGCCGGAATACGCGCCCGAAAAGCCCAATTTCTACGCGACCAAAAAGGGAGCGCAGGACGCGCACGAAGCCGTGCGGCCCATCGACCTCGAAATGACTCCGGAAAAAGCGAAAGGCCTGCTCGACAGAAAACACTACGCCCTTTACAAGCTGATTTACGAGCGCTTTCTCGCCTCGCAGATGGCGGAGGCCAGATACAACAGCGCGCAGATGGAGATTGAAAATTCGGGCTATATTTTCCGCGCCAGCGGCCGGGTGCTCCTGTTTGCGGGGTATACGAAAGTGTATCAGGAGGCGGTGAAAAAGGAGGACGAGGACGAAATTTCTTCCTCGAAACTTCTTCCCGATCTCTCGGAGGGGGAGAAGGTGGATCTTCTGTCCATGCAGAAAGAACAGAAATTCACCAAACCGCCGCTTCGGTACACCGACGCCTCTCTCGTCAAGGCCATGGAAGAAAAGGGAATCGGCCGGCCTTCCACTTACGCGACGATCATTGCCAAGCTCAATCAGAAGTATGTGAAAAAGGAAGGCAAATACATGGTGCCCACGCCGGTCGCCTACGACGTGGTGGATATGCTGGTGAAATGTTTCAGGGATATCATGGACGTCGGATTTACGGCGGGCATGGAGACCAAGCTCGACGATATCGAAGAGGGGGGCGTAGACTGGCACCGGGTGATTGCGGATTTCTATCCGGGCTTTGAAAAGAACCTGCGCGACGCCTCCTCCTACGGGGACGAAATGACGGATATCGTCTGTCAGAAATGCGGGCACTTCATGATCCGCCGGATGGGGAAATACGGCAAATATCTCGCCTGCTCCAATTATCCGGAATGCCGGAACATCGTCAGCGAGGCGCAGGAGGAGATTTCCGCCGTCCGCTGTCCCAAGTGCGGGGAAAACATGATCGTCAAAAACGGCAGATTCGGAAAATTCCTCGCCTGCCCCAACTATCCCGAGTGCAAGACCACTTTGTCCATGCCCTCCGAAGAGGAACCGGAGCTGGTCGGCAAATGCCCGGAATGCGGGGCGCCGATGACCCCGAGAAAGTCCAAGAAGGGCAAGACTTATTACAGCTGTTCCAACTATCCCGAATGCAAATTCATGAGCTGGGATATCCCGACGGGCGACAGATGTCCCGAATGCGGCCAGCCGCTGGTGAAAACCGCCCGCGGGACGGTGAAGTGCTCCAACAAGGAATGCAGTTATAAGATAAAGCCCGAGAAAACGGAAAAGGAGGCGGGAAAGGCGTCTTCCGCTTCCCGGAATGTGCCTGCGGACGGGCCGGACGACGTTCCGCCTCTGATGGATGAACCCTATTATGACGAATAAGACGACCCCGAAAACTGTTGTACGCGTCGTGGGCGGCGGCCTTGCGGGAAGCGAGGCCGCGTATTATCTTGCGCGGCGCGGAATTGCGGTAGAACTCTTCGACATGAAGCCGCAGAAATTCACCCCCGCGCACAAAAGCGGGAATTTTGCGGAGCTGGTCTGTTCCAATTCCCTGAAGAGCAACGACGTTTACGCCAACGCCTGCGGGCTTCTGAAAGAGGAAATGCGCCTCATCGGTTCGCTCACGATGGAAGCGGCGGCGGCTTCGGCGGTGCCGGCGGGCGCGGCGCTGGCCGTGGACCGCGAAAAATTCTCCGCTTACGTCACGGACAAGCTCCGCGCCCATCCCCTCATTACCGTGATCGGGGAAGAAGTGTGCACCCTTCCCGACATTCCCGGGGAATCGGACAAAGGCGGAAAAACCGGGGAAAAGGGCGAAGGGGGCGAAGCCGCCCGGGAAGATAAAATCGGCAGGGGAGAGAAAAACGGCGGGGGCAGGTATACGATTATCGCAACCGGGCCGCTCACTTCCGACGCGCTGGCCGCCGACATTGAAAAAAAACTGGGCGGAGGACTGCATTTTTACGACGCGTCCGCGCCCATCGTCGCGGCGGATAGCCTCGACCTTTCCGAGGCGTTCACGGGCGACCGTTACGGCAAGGGGACGGGGGATTACATCAACTGTCCGATGGACAAGGATACTTACGAACGGCTGGTGGACGGACTGCTCACGGCCGAAAAGGCGCAGCTGCACGAGTTTGAGAAGCGGGAAATCTTCGAGGGGTGCATGCCGATCGAGGTGATGGCTTCGCGCGGGAAGGACACGTTGCGCTACGGCACTCTGAAACCCGTGGGGCTGTGGGACCGGGACGGCCGGCGGCCGTACGCGGTGTTGCAGCTCCGCCGGGAGAACGCTTCGGGGACGGCGTACAACCTCGTCGGCTGTCAGACCAATCTGAAATTCCCCGAGCAGAAACGGGTGTTTTCCATGATTCCCGCCCTGAAAAACGC
>DVMZ01000156.1 GCA_018714725.1 Candidatus Scatosoma pullistercoris | reverse complement strand
GGAATCGCGCAGGTGAAGGCGCTGATTCGCGTGGAGAGATAACCGGATACGGCAGGTGCGGGCGGGAAAAGAACAAATTCTTTTCCCGCCCGCACCTGTCAGAAAAATCGGACAATCAGAAAAGGCGTGTTGTATGAAAGGCATTGTGATCATGAACGCCCGTCCGAACGGCGAAAAATTTTACCGTCAGAGCGAGCGGATTGCCGGGGCGTTGTGCCGCCTGGGCGCGGAAACGGAGATTGTGCTGAACGGCAGCGTTCCGGCGATTGTGGGCGCAAAGCGTCCGACGGAAAAAAAGACGGCGGATTTTGCCGTCTATCTCGATAAGGATAAATATCTGGGCCGGATCCTGGAAGGGGCGGGAATCCGCCTGTTCAACCGCGCGGCCGCCGTGGAGGTTTGCGACGACAAACTGCTCACCTGTCTGGCGGTTGCCCCTTACGGCCTTCCTTTTCCGGACTGTATTCCCGCGCCGCTCTGCTATACTCCTGCCGCGAAAGCGGACAGGAAATTCCTTGCGGACGTGGCGGAACGGCTGACTTTTCCGCTGATCGTGAAAAAGAGCTTCGGATCTTTCGGAAACGGGGTTCGTCTCGTACATGGTATGGACGAACTTGTTCGCACCGACGAAGAATTTCTCTACGAGCCGCATTTTTACCAGCGTTTTGTCGCCGAGTCGTCGGGACGGGATTTCCGCGTGATCGTGATCGGCGGAAAGGTCGCGGCGGCCATGGAACGCCGGGCGAAAGCGGGGGAATTCCGGTCTAATGCGGAGCTGGGCGCCGAGTGCGTGAAGGCGGAACCGCCCGAAGAATACCTCCGCCTTGCGGAACGCGCGGCGGAGGTGCTGAATCTGGATTATTGCGGGGTCGATCTGCTGGAAGGAAAAGACGGGCCTCTTCTGTGCGAAGTCAACTCCAACGCGTTTTTTGAGGCGATTGAAAGGGCGACGGGCACGGACGTGGCCGCGCTCTATGCGGAGCATATCCTGCGCACGCTCCGCGGCCGCTGAATTATTTTTTCTTTTTCTTGTCGTCTTCCGGTTTGTTTTCCCGCAGGGTATAGCTGTAATCGATGTCGGGATTTCCTTTCAGAAGGGCGCGCACGAAATCTTCGTTCCAGGACGGATGTACGGACAGGACGGAATAAGAATCCCCGGTATAAATCGTCAGCTTATAAGTATCGCGATCCAGAACGACGGAAGTGATTTTTTTCAGTTCGCAACGGCTTCTGATCAGCCCGAACTGCGTGGTGAAATATTTGTCGTCCACGAGATAGCCGGAACGGATCAAAAGCGCCGTGACGATGACGATCAGAGCGACGCTCACCAACATAAGGAAGGGGTATCTGAGTACATCGTTGAAAGAGTGTATTCCGTTTTTTGAAATATTGTAGACGGAAATGCCGAAGGCGGTCGCGCTGACCAGCAGGGCGGCGATGCTCATGACAATCAGGGCGGGGGTAAACTGAAAACGGAAATATTTAGGGCTTTCCGAGCCTGAATTCTTTTTCATGAACTTATTATAACATACAGAAACGGAAAAATCAAACAAAAAATCCCGCCGTAGTTCTTTTTGCGGGAAAAAGGAAAATCGAATGAACGGATTTCATATGCTGATGCCGGAAGAATATCGGGCGCTGATTTCGCTTGTTCCGCATGAACACGGCGCCCCGGCGGCGGACGAGGAAGAATGCAGCCGCCTTTGCGACGAATTGCTGGATTTCCTGTTGCAGGAACGGGGCATGATCGCCGCTTTCAATCTCCCGTATCCCGAAAAGCGGAAGCTCATCCGCCGCTATGAAAACACGCGCCCCGCCGCGCCCTTGCCCGAGCATTTTCTCGCCGCGCAGGATAAGCTGTTCTGGACGGAGACCCTTCGCCGCGGCGTAGTGGACGTATCGTCTTTTGCGGAGCGGGAGGGGATTGCTCTGTATCGGGGGGATATTACCCGGCTGAACGCCGACGCCATCGTCAATTCCGCTTCGGAAGCGCTGACGGGGTGCAGCATTCCCTTGCACGATTGCGTGGATAATATCATTCATTCCCGGGCCGGGGCGCAGATGCGGAACGATTGCGCGGCGATCATACGGGCGCAGGGCTGTCACGAGCGACCCGGAAACGCAAAGGTTACCTCCGCATACAATCTGCCTTGCAGATATGTCCTGCACACCGTGGGGCCCAGGGTGGAACAGCGCGCCGGGGAAGAGGAGCGGGCTTTGCTGAAATCCTGCTATCAGTCCTGTCTTTCGCTGGCGCAGAGTCTGGGGCTGAAAAGCGTGGCGTTCTGCTGCATTTCCACGGGCGTGTTCAACTTTCCCGCGGAAGAGGCGGCGGAAATTGCGGTGGGAACCGCGCGGCAGTGGCGGATGAAAAATGGCTCCGATATGAAAATCATCTTCGATGTCTTTACGGAGGAAGAAGAAGCCATCTATTCGGAAATTCTGAGGTTTATGTAAAAAAGAGCTTTGAAATATGCTGTACGCGCTCGCTCGTTTCCGAGCGGGCGCGTAGAATTTTTTTGCGAATGTTTCTTTACGGGGAGGGACAGAGAAGGTTTTTTTGATTATCGGTTGTAAGGCACGGCTTCGGGCATGCCGCCGGAAGAAGGGGGCGTTATACCGGCGGAATCCTGAATCTGGTCGTTCTCCGGTTTTCCGTGCCGTCCGGGACAGCCGGGTCTTCCGTGATGATTCGGAGGGGCGTGCCGTTCTCTCGGGCAGGGCTTTGCGGAGGAATCGGGCGGTTGCGTTTCGGAACCGTCCGCGTCGTCGCTTTTTTTCGGCGATGAATCGGGAGCGGGCATTTCGTGATGCTTTCCCTTTCCTTTTCTGAACCGTCCGTCTTCCGGAGGATGCGGCATGGCAGGTTTGCCCGGGGCTTGTCTGTGAATGCCGGGAAGTTCGCGCGGAAGAGGAATTCTGAAAGGATCCTCCGATCCGTTTTCGTCGGGGATTTCCCGGGGTGCGACGGGAGAGGAGTCCGTGTGTTCCGCCCGGACGGCGGACGAACACGCTGTCATCGGTAAAACCAAGAGGATTGCTGCCGCACACAACGCGGGCAGCATGCGATGAAAACTTTTCATGCCGACAGTTTGTGCGGTTAAGTCCGGATTTATGCCCGCCGCCCGGCGGATAAATTTTTTTAGTCAAAAGTGCGTCCTGCGGTTGCGTTTTCGGGGGGAACATTGTATAATAATATTATATGGAACAGAGTGTACATGCGGAAAAGTTGTCGGAGGAAGAGCGGGAGCGCCGGCAATACCAGAAAATGACGAAGACGCCGATTCCCCGGTTGGTCGTGACCCTGGGGATTCCCACCATGCTGAACATGATGGTGTCGTCGCTTTATAATCTTGCGGATACCTATTTTGTTTCCGGGCTCGGGGAGGACGCCACGGGTGCGGTGAACGTGGTGCTGTCGCTGATGTCCCTGATTCAGGCGATCGGCTTTACGTTCGGCATGGGCGGCGGAAGCATTATTTCCCGGTTGCTGGGCAAACGAGCGCAGAAAGAGGCGGACGAAGTCTCTTCTTCTGCGTTTTTTGCCGCGTTTACGGCGGGTATGGTCATACTCATTCTGGGATTGATCTTTTTGACCCCCCTGATGTGGCTGCTGGGTTCCTCTTCGGAAGCGGTGCTGATGAATGCAAAGCGGTATTCCCGGTATATCCTGCTGGCGGCGCCGTTTATGTGCATGTCGTTCGTCATGAACAATCTGCTGCGTTCGCAGGGCAGGGCATTCTTGTCCATGATCGGACTGGTGACGGGGGCGGTGGTCAATGTGGCGCTCGATCCGCTGTTTATCATCGTACTGAATATGGGAATCGACGGTGCGGCGCTCGCCACGTTTCTCAGCCAGATGCTCAGCTTTTTCATTCTTCTGTTCATGTTCTTGTCGGGAAGAAGCATCACCAGTCTGCGCGTCAGAAATATTTCCCGGCGTTGGCGTACATATCGTGAAATTGTTTCCACCGGGTTTCCGTCCTTCTGCCGTCAGGTGCTGGCCAGCCTGTGCACGGTTCTTCTGAACTGGGCGGTCAAGAGCTACGGGGACGGAGCGCTGGCCGCAATGGGCGTGGTTCAGAAAGTATTCATGTTTGCATTTTCCATCGCGCTCGGCGTGGGGCAAGGGTATCAGCCCGTGTTCGGGTACAATTACAGCGCCAGGTTTTTCGGCCGTGTGCGGAGCGCCTATTTGTTCACGCTGGCCTTTTCGACATCGCTGATGACGATTTTTGCCATAGCCTGCGCCGTGGCGACGCCCGCCATCATGCGGGAATTTCTCGAATCGCCCGATTCGATTGCGATCGGGACACTGGCGCTTCGCCTGCAATGTATCTGCATGCCGTTATTGCCGCTGAATTTTATGGCGGGGCTCACTTATCAGGTGGTGGGGAATAAGGCGTTGGCGGCCTTGTTGTCCTGTTCCCGTCAGGGATTGTTTTATGTTCCCGCCATTCTCATACTTCCGCTTGCGGCCGACCTGCTCGGCGTGCAGTGCGCGCAGTCGGTTTCGGATTTTCTCGCTTTCCTGTTTGCAATTCCTTTTACGGTGGCATTTTTAAGACGGCTCAGACGACTGGAAAAGGAAAATTGTCCCGTTTCCGAAAATGTTTCCGTAAACGAATGACGGGAGGGGCGGAAACGGAGCAGACAACACAATTGAACGGTATCGGCGATTGAGAAAAAAACAGTCCCCCTGCCCGACCGGGGCAGGGGGACGAAACGTTTTAATGTTTTAAGGATAAATCAGGCATTTTTTACCGTATCGGGATCGGTGAGCAGGGGAGAAACTTTCGCAAAATGCTTGACGGATTCCACTGCATTTTCGCAGCGCTGTTTCGTCCTATAATGTTCTCCGAGACAAAGCAGCTGACCGTTGCCGTTGAGCAATTTATAGATATAATCGCCGCGTTTGGTCAGGGAAATGCGGAAATTGCCGCGTGCGATGTTGGCCTTATGCGTTTCAATGCCGTTGATGGCGCCCACATAGGTAGTGTATTCTTCGCTGGAAAGCAATTTTTCGCCGTTGGAAGCATACAGCTCAAAATAGAAGACCTCTTCGCCGTCCTCGGCGGTATTCGAACTGACAAGCCATTTTCCGACGGCGCCTTCGTCCGGTATGTCGGGGAGGATTTCTTCATTTTCTTCGGGCGGAGGGGTAATGACGATGTCCTGTACATTTTCGTCCACGATGGCTGTTTTAGCGAACCGTTTGGCCGACTCGATGGCGCTTTCGCAGCGCGCCTTCGTGGCATAATGTTCGCCCATGCAGAGGAGCATGTTTTTCCCGCTCAGGAGTTTGAAGATATAATCGCCCTTTTTGGAAAGCATGATTTTGAAGTTATTTCGTGCGATGTTGGCCTTATGCGTTTCGATGCCGTTGAGAGCGCCGGCATAGGTCGTATATTCCTCGCTGGTCAGAAGTTTTTCGCCGTTGGAAGCGCGGAGTTCAAAGAAATACATTTCTTCGCCGTTTTCTCCCGAGTGGATAACGTCGCCCGTATCCGGAGCGGCCGTAACAACGCGGCAGATCACCCATTTTCCGCTGTATCGTGCAATTCTGTCGGCTTCGTCTTCTTCGTCGTAAAAATCGTTTTCATCCTCGATCGGTGCGTTTTTGAGATCCTCTAAATACATACTTCCCTCCCTGTATTTGTTTTTATTTGATTTCTTTTTCGTCCCCCGATTTGTTCGTCCGTCACGTGTTTCCGCCTTGGCGGCCGCAGAATCTGCGGGGGCAGCGGGGGTGGAACGCTGTTTCTTCTCCTCCCCGCGGGGTGCGGGAGAGGTTTCCGGTTCCGGAACGGCGGTTTCTTCTCTGTTCGTTTCTTCTTTGTCCGTTTCTTCCGGCGTCAGTTGTCTTGCGTTTCCGGATAGCATGGGTTCGTCGGGCGCCGCAGTATCTTCCGGATCCGGCAATACGGCGGGGCGTTCTGACGTTTCCGGTTGTTCCGGTTCCCGGAGGGACTCGGAAGGGGTTTGTCGCGCCTGCTTTTTCTTTCCGGCAATCATCGCCGCGGCGGCGAGAAGAATGACGACGAGGCAGACGGCCAGAACAATTGCCAAAACGGGATTTTCTTTTAAATATGCAATCATTTGCGCCTCCCGACCGATTTTCGTATTTTCTTATATATCTATAAATTTACTCTTTGCTTATATTATATACCATGTATATATATATTGTAATATAAAATGCGGAGAAAGTCAATAGACGCAGAAAAAAAATTTAACGGATTTCAAAATAAATTTGACTTTATGCGAAAAAAGAGCTACAATAAAACCGTTATGAAAAGATATGCAACGGCAATTATCGGCGGCGGAGCGGCCGGGTTGTTCTGTGCGGCGGCCCTCGGAAATACAGAGGGGGTTTTGGTCGCGGAGCGCGGAGAGCGGGCAGGACGTAAACTTTCGGCTACGGGAAACGGTCAGGGTAACATCACCAATCTCCGGATGTCGCCGGAACATTATTTTCATCTCGGCGGGGATCCGGCGGGGATTACGGTGCACGCGCTTTCCGAATACGGCGAGTGCGATATGATCTCCTTTCTCGAATCCCTGGGCGGGCTGTTTCTGGCGGACGAGCGGGGCAGAGTATATCCCGCGGGGCGTCAGGCGTCCGCCGTCACGGATCTGCTTCGGTTTACGTTGGCGCGGAAAGGAGTGCGGATGCAGACGCAGACGCGCGTGATGTCCCTGCAACGGCAACCGGGGAGATTTCTGCTGGAAGCGGAAGGCCCGGAAGGGAAGGAAACTTTTTCTGCCGATCGGGTGGTGCTCTGTACGGGCGGAAAGGCGGCGAAAAATTTCGGAACGGACGGAAGCGCTTATGCGCTGGCGGAAGGTTTGGGGCATACGGTGACGAAGCTGTATCCTTCCCTGGTACAGCTGGAAACGGAACGCGGGCCGATACGGGGCCTGAAAGGAATTCGCGCGGAAGCGGAACTCACCGCTTATTCCGGACAGGGAAAAGGCCGCACCCGGCTCGCCCGCGTGCGCGGGGACGTTATTTTCACCGATTACGGAATTTCCGGCGACGCCGTTTTCCGTCTGTCCGCTTTTCTGACGGAGAAACTCGCCAGGGAAAGAATCACCGTTTCGATCGGTTTTCTGCCGGACGTTCCGGAAGAAAAACTGTGTTCGGCGCTGATACGGAAGCATGACCGCTTTCCCGATATACCCGAAGGGGAACTGCTTTGCGGAATCCTGAACAATCAGCTCGGCCGTGCTGTGGCGAGAAGCTGTGCGGAAAAATCGGCGGAAGCGCTTGCCCGGAAAGCCAAGGATTTTTCCCTTTCGGTCACGGGTTCGTTGGGGTTTGACAGCGCGCAGGTGACAAAGGGCGGCATTCCCTTGTCGGAAGTGGACGAAACGTTGCAGAGCCGCTTGGTGAAAGGTCTGTATTTTGCGGGGGAAATTCTGGACGTGGACGGGGAATGCGGCGGCTACAACCTGCAATGGGCATATTCGTCGGCCCGCGTGGTGGCGGCGGCCATCGACGCCGACGGAACCGTTCCCGAAAGCGGGTTTGTTTCCCGTGTCGTTTCCCGGTGACAAGTCTGACGGCCCGGCTTTGGCTGTTTTGCCGCCGGAGAAAAGGAAAAAATCGTTATGAAGAAAATATTGACGGATCTGAAGCTCCGTCCCGGGCAGTCCGAGGAGGAATTGCTCCGTATCGCGGAAAAGAAATTGCACGGAAAACCGGCCTGTTTCCGGATTCTGAAAAAATCTCTCGACGCGCGGGATAAGAACAATATCCGGTTTGTTTATACCGTCGAAGCGTCCGATCGTCCGGAGCGGAAATCGCCGGGGGAACTGCCGCGGATTCCGCAAAACCGGATTCCCGAAAAACCCGTTCTGATCGCGGGAAGCGGTCCGGCGGGGCTGTTTTGCGCTATCCGCCTGATTCGGCACGGACTCCGGCCCGTATTGGTCGAACGCGGCCCCTGTGTGGAGGAGCGCGCTCGGAAAATTGAACTTTTCTCTTCGGGCGGACCTTTGGATCCGGAGGGGAATATACAGTTCGGAGAAGGCGGCGCAGGCACCTTTTCGGACGGAAAGCTCAATACGGGCACCCACGGTTCTTTCAACCGCGAAGTGTTGGAGACGTTTGTCGAATTCGGGGCGCCCGAAGAAATTCTCTGGCTGAACAAACCGCATATCGGCAGCGACAATCTTCGCGGTGTAGTCAGAAATATGCGCGAATATATCGTGAATCACGGGGGCAGGGTTTTGTTCAATACCCGTCTGAGCGATATTGTCGTCCGCGGCGGCAGAGTGACGGCCGTGAAACTCTGCCGGAGGAACGGAGAAGGAGGGAACGGCGAAGAGAGCGTGGAAGTATCGGCGCTTGTGCTTGCGATCGGGCACAGCGCACGGGATACGTTTGAAATGCTGCTCTCCCGGGGCGTGGCGATTTCCCGCAAGGACTTTGCCGTGGGGGTGCGCATCGAGCACCTGCAATCGGAGATCGGCCTCGCGCAGTACGGAAAAGAATATTCCCTGTTGCCCGCGGCGGACTATAAACTCGTTTCCCATGCCTCCGAGCGCGCGGCGTTCACCTTTTGCATGTGTCCGGGCGGATATGTCATGCCTGCCGCCAGCGAAGCGGGCGGGGTGGTGACCAACGGCATGAGCAATTATGCGCGCGACGGCGTAAATGCCAACAGCGCGCTGGTGGTTCAGGTGACGGGCGCCGATTTTTCGGGCGATTCCCCGTTGGCGGGCGTCGAGTTTCAGCGCCGGCTGGAACGAGCGGCCTTTGCGGCAGGCGGGGGGACTTATGCCGCCCCCGTGCAACTGGTCGGGGATTTCCTGTGCGATCGGGAGAGCGGTGCTTTTCGTTCCGTAATGCCCACTTATCCCATTTCGCCCGTCTTTGCAAATCTGCGTTCGGTCTTTCCCGAATTTCTCACTTCGGCGCTGAAAGCGGCGCTCTGTGACATGGACAGGCGGCTGAAAGGGTTTGCTTGCCCGGACGCCGTGCTCACGGCCGTGGAATCGAGAACGAGCGCTCCCGTGAGGATCGAGCGCGGAGCGGATATGCAGTCCGTCTCGGTTGTCGGACTCTACCCGTCCGGCGAGGGGGCGGGGTATGCGGGGGGAATCACTTCTTCCGCCGCCGACGGCTTTCGGACGGCCGAAGCGATTTTTGCCCGTATCATGAAGGATGAATGCGCCTGATCGGACGCAGATTCAATTGTATCGGAAGCCGTATATCCGATTGTATCAAAATTCGCGGGATTTTGGCGCCGAACAGGTCATCCTTTACAAAAAAGCCGACATATTTTTGTGCAAAAGTTTTATATTTCACAATTTACACACAAATATTTCACAAAGTCAACATAAAATCATTGTATGATTACATTGAAAATATCCAAGACGGATGGGCTTGAAGTAGGCTTTATTTATTTGTAAGATCATACATAAAACTTTTTTCATATTCTCTCACTAAAATATGCAGCCGACAGGCTTTGCCTGTCGGCTGCATATTTGTTAGTCGGGTTCATTTTTATCGCCTTGATTGCATCGGCGTTGCGGAAGAGGGAAAACTCTCCCGGAAGGACCGGGAGAGCGAAAAGCAATCAAAAAAATAGGTTTCAATAAAGCTCCTCTCGCAAAAATCCGGAGAAACCGGCTGAAAGGAGAGGATTTTCGGGAAGGGCGGATTCCGGCTCTTGTCAGCGGGTCAGTTCCCGGATGGCGTCGTAATAAATTTCGCTCATCATGCGGATTCGATCGAAGGTGATATACTCGTTTGGCTGGTGAATCGTCGCTTCTTCGTCCTCGAGCTCGGGACCGAATCCGCAGCCGCATTTCAGGGCGCGCGCATAAGTGCCTCCGCCGATGGCAATCGCCTTTTCGTTTTTGCCCGTCGCTTTGTTATAAACGCGCATAAGCGTGGAGATCAGCCTGCCGTTCGGGTCGTTATAAAGCGGAGCCTGTTCGTGGACGACGGAAAAATTCACCCCCGCGCGGGTGAGCGCGCCCGTGATTTCTTCCTTTTTGTGCGTTGCGGGGAAACGGATGTCCGTCGTGATCGTGAGAATCCCGTTTTCGAATTTTGCGACGTCGGGAGACATCGTGAGATTGCCCGTTTCGTCGGAAATTCCGCGGAGGCCGAGGACGTCCGCAAAGAGCAGATCGTAGGCTTTCCGGCAGTCGGGATGGAAGTCCGCGAAAAATTTCAGCATTGCGCCCAGCGCGTTGGCCCCCGCTTCCGGAGTGGAACCGTGCGCCGATTTTCCCCGGACGGTCAAAATCGAGGTGTTTTCGTCAAACGAAAATTCAGTGCCGGGGAAATCGTTCCGATAAGATTTCAGCCGTTTTACAGAATCGGGCGTGAGCACGGCGGAGGCGTGGTCGCAGACCATATTCACCGCGTTGCCGGCGCTCAGGGCGAGGAAGGGGGCCTCGGAGACGGGAAAGGCCGCGGAAAAATGAAGAATGCCCTTTTCGGCGTAAATGGCGGGGAAAGAGGCGTCGGGCGAGAATCCTTCTTCGGGCATATGCGCCACTTTGTTGTAATGGTCGAGGCATGCCCAGCCGTTTTCTTCGTTGCAGCCGATGATGAGTTTGATTTTCCGGTTGGGCCGGAATCCCTCGTCTTTGAGCGCTTTCAAGCAATACAGCACGGCGACGGCGGGGCCTTTGTCGTCCATGGTGCCGCGGCCCCAGATTTTAACGCCGGGTACGCCGCCGGCGGAAAGTTCGTCGTTGATGACGGCCGCGAAGGGCGGAAATCTCCACCCGTCGCCTGCGGGCACGACGTCGATGTGCGCGAGAATTGCCAGTTCTTCTCCTTCGCCGAACACGACTTCTCCCGCATAATTGTCGTAGTTGTGTGTTTCAAAACCCATTTCTTCCGCGAGGGAGAGGAAATAATGCAGGCAGTCTGCCGTTTCCTTTCCGAACGGACAGTCTTCGACGGCGGGTCTGAGGGAAGAATCGAATTTCACCGCCCGGCAGATCGAGTCGACGATATCGTTGAAATAGTTTTCCATTACATGTGTCATAATAAGTATTCCTTTGGTATGATAATTAAATTCTTATAGCATTATTATACCCGTTTCTGCGGGGATAGTAAACCAAAAAGGACCGACGGCAGCAGAAAAGCGGAAAATATTTTTAACGCATTGTCGGGCGGGGCCGTTTGGCTTTGACTTTTTGGTACAAGTATGTTACAATAACATTATGAAACTGCCGTAAAAACCGCGCGGCGAGGAGTCGCCGGTGCGGGATCGGGGGGATCGGCGAAAGGAGGAAGGGCGTATGGCCGGACACGACGGGCACCGTCAAAGGATCATAGAAAAACTCGATTCGGGCAGTCTGTGCGAGCACGAGCTCCTGGAAATTCTCCTGTTTAATGCGATTCCGCGCCGGAACACCAACGACCTCGCGCACCGTCTGCTGGCGGCGTTCGGCTCTGTGCGCGGCGTCTTTTCGGCATCCGTGAAGGAGCTGGAATCGGTGGACGGCATCGGCGGCAGCGTCGCCGCGTACCTCCGTTGTATCGGCAAATTTTACGAGGCGTATTATGAGACGGGCGAACGCGCTTTTCCCGAAAAATTTGAGCCGGATACCTTTCTGACCTTTCTTTCGGAAAAATATGCGCCGCTCGAAAAAGAAGTGCTGGATTTCTATTTTCTGGACGAACATCAGCGCATTACTTTCTGCAAGCGCTTTACTTCGGGCAGTACCCGGCAGGTGGTCGTCAAACCCGATCATCTCACCGAGCTTCTTGTGTCCGACCGCAAGCCCTACGGCGTCATTGCGGTACACAATCATCTGAAAGGTTCCTGTCTTCCTTCGGGAGCGGACGATACCACCACCCGGCAGTTTCAGCTGATCTGCAGCATTCATAACGTCCTTTTCTGCGATCATTATATTTATTCGCCGGTGGGCATTTACAGCTATTATCGCAGCGGCAGGATGCGGGAGATCAGCAAGGATTTTTCCATCGGCAATATTTTGTCGGGACGGGGAGGCTGAGATGCCGGAAATGAAACGAGAGGCGCCGTCTTTTTCAGGGAAAGCGGAAACATCCCCGGGGGGACGGGAGGACCGGACTTCCGAAAAAGCAGAAAAAACGGAGAAAGCCGGAAAAGCGGGGAACGGCGGCAAAAATGCGAAAAGGCACCGTTTCCGGTGGATGCATATTTTTGAAAAGCCTGATTTCCGGGTGGAGAGGGAATTTCTCCGGTTCGGGAAACGCTTGTTGTTTATATTGCTCGTACTCACCGAATTGCTGGTGTTTTTGCAGATGTTGCCGCCCGCCTTCCGGCAGAACCGCTGGGCGGCGCTTGCGGCCACGCTGGGAATCGAAGTGGTGCTTTCCGTGTCGGAGGCGGTGAAACTGTTCGCCGTGCGCGGGTTCCGCAATAAAATTTATTGTTACGTCGTCGATTTTGTCGCGGTATTCATTCTCACCGCCGTGACGGGCAGCACTTATCTGTGTGCGCTGTATCTCATCATTCTGACAGAGTTTTACATCAGTTCGGAAAAGATGCTGCCGTCCGCGATTCTTTGCGCGGTGTGTATGCTGGTGTATATGTTCACGCTGGGGGTGGCGTCGTTTTTCCGCCCTACGGGCGCGCTGTCTTTTCTGGCGACCATTACGCAGTCGTTCGGCGATCTCATCATCATGGCGGTGCATTTTCTCCTGGTCAATTTTTCCGTGCGGTTTTACCGGCAGTATCTCCGGCTGACCAAGGCGCTGAAAGAACTGGACGAGAGCAAGGCGGAATTGCAGAAAGCCTATGACAATCTCGCCGAAGTGACGGCGCTGGAAGAACGCCAGCGCATTGCGCGGGATATTCACGATACGGCGGGGCATTCGATCACGACGGTGATTATGCAGACGGAAGCGGCGAAACTCATCGTCGATTCCCGCCCGGAAGAGGCGAAAAGCAAGATCATCGCCGCCAATTTGCAGGCGAAACACGCATTGGAAGAACTTCGGGAAAGCGTTCATCTTCTCTCCGGGATTTCCGAAAAAAGCACGTTGAAGAGCGCTCTTCAGAGTATCCTCAACGAGTCTTCCGACGGCACGGGAATCCGCATCCGTTCGGAGATCGACGAAATTTCCGTCTCGGACGCGAAATACCGCTTTTTGTGCAATGCGCTGAAAGAGGGAATTTCCAACGGGCTCCGTCACGGCGGCGCGACGGCGTTCTGGTTCGAGCTGAAAGAATCGGAGGGGAAAATCCGGTTCTTGCTTTCGGACAACGGTTCGGGCGTCGATATCAACGAGCTGAAAGAGGGCTTCGGGCTTTCGGGAATGTCGGGGCGCGCCGAGGCACTCGGCGGCGAAATCTGGTTTGTCTCCGAACCGGACGAAGGGTTTGAAATTCATCTTACGCTTCCTTCCGACGGCAGGACGGCCTCCGGCGGGGAGAAATAGCGTTTGTTGCGTCCGATGCGGGCAGAATATAACGCAAATAAAGGAAATACGCCCCGGCGGAGCGGCAGAGCAATAAAAAAGGAAACAGTTATGGACAGAAAGATCAAAGTGATGATTGCGGACGATCAGGTGATTCTGGCGGAGGGAATCCGGAGCGTACTGGAAACGGATCCGGAGCTTGAAGTGGTCGGGGTGGCGTTTGACGGCTTCGACGCGCTCAAAAAAATGGAAGACAATCTTCCCGACGTGGTGCTTATGGACATCCGCATGCCCAACATGAACGGAGTGGTGGCGACGCAGAGCATCAAATCGAAATATCCGGACGTCAAAGTGGTGATTCTTACGACGTTCGACGACAGCGATTATATTCTGAACGCCATCAACAACGGCGCCAGCGGCTATCTGCTCAAAGACATCGGCAGTACGGCGCTCATCGACGCGGTGAAAAATGCCTATGCGGGCGACACCATTCTGCCGGCGAAGATCGCGAAGCGGATTGCGGACGCCGCCAAAACGGTGACCAATGACCGTGAAATCCGCATCAAACGCGCATTCGGACTTTCCGACCGCGAAGTGGAGATTGCGCTCATGCTGTATGAAGGGTTTACCAACCGTCAGATTTCCTCCGCGCTGAAAATTTCCGAAGGGACGACGCGCAATTATATTTCCGCCATTTATATCAAGACGGGCAGCGAGAACCGGGCGGGGGCGGCCGCGGCGATCAAAGCGGTGCTCTGACCCCGGGGGAACAGAACGTGCGTTATCAGGTATATTTGTTTGATCTGGACGGAACGTTGCTGGACACTTTGTCCGACCTCACGGCGGCAACCAATGCCGCTCTTGCCGCCTATGGCTGTCCCGCGCGTACCAGGGAAGAGGTGAAAGGGTTTGTCGGCAACGGGATACGGCTGCTGATTGAGCGCGCGGCGCCCGCCGGCACCCCGTATCTCGAAGAGATTTTTTCCGAATTCAGAACTTATTATGCGGCGCATTGTTTCGACCATACCCGGCCTTATCCGGGCGTGGAGGACATGCTGCGCGAAATCGTCCGCCGGGGCGGAAAGGCCGGCATTGTCTCCAATAAAGCGGATTTTGCCGTACAGGAGCTTACCGGGCGCTTTTTCAAAGGACTGGTGCAGGCGGCGGCAGGGGAGAACGAAGGGGCGGGAATCCGCAAAAAGCCCGCGCCCGATCTGGTGTATTCCGTGCTCGGACGGCTTGGGGAAGACGGTACGGGGGCGGTTTATGTCGGGGATTCCGAGGTGGATATTCAGACGGCAAAAAATGCCGGACTGCCTTGTATATCGGTGACCTGGGGGTTCAAAACGCGGGAGTTTCTTCTGGCCAACGGCGCTACCCGGCTGGTCGATCGCCCGGAGGAAATCTGCCGTTGACCGGACGCTTGAAAAATTTCCCGTCCGTGTAAAAATATGCAAAATCTTGCGGGAAAATTTCGGGAAGGTATTGACAAGAGAAACGGAAATGTGATAAAATAAATTGACAAAACTGATA
>DVMZ01000002.1 GCA_018714725.1 Candidatus Scatosoma pullistercoris | reverse complement strand
CGGCTTGCTTTTGTGGGGTTCGGGGTCGCCTGTCGGCGGGGTGCCTGACGGCAAGGCTTTGCGGGCGCCGCCCTGCACCCGCAAGGGACATCGTCCCTTGACCCGGTTCGGGGAGATAGACGGAAGATTTTTTGAGAAACTTTTCCCGGAATCCGGATGAAAAAAAGAAGCAAACGGAGCCGGAGACAGAAAAAATAATCGGAGGAGACTCCGTAGAAATATAATTATAAAATGAAAGTAAGGAGAATAAGAAAAAATGGTAAAGAACGGTTTGCTTGCATTGGACTCCGGCAGCGTCGGGATTATCCTCGTCGTCGTGGCCGTCCTCATCGTCGTGATGCTCTTGCTCATGCTTATGACCAGGGTGAAAACTTGTCCGCCCGATAAAGTGTTGGTCGTTTACGGTAAAAACAGGAAAAATAACGACGGGACTTATAAAAGCTCTAAATGTGTGCACGGCGGTATCGCGTTCATCGTGCCCTTTGTGCAGAAATATACTTATCTCGATCTCACGCCGCTGTCTATCAGCGTGGATTTGAAAAGCGCTCTGTCCAAACAGAATATCCGCATCGACGTGCCCTGTATCTTCACCGTCGGTATTTCCACCGATCCCGCGATTATGCAGAATGCCGCGGAAAGGTTGCTCGGACTCACTTTGCAGAATATTTCCGATCTTGCAAAGGATATCATCTTCGGTCAGCTGCGTCTCGTCATCGCGACCATGGAAATCGAGGAAATCAATACCGACCGCGATAAGTTCCTCGACGCCATTTCCCGCAACGTCGAAGGCGAACTCAAAAAGATCGGTCTGAAACTCATCAACGTCAACGTCACCGATATTTCCGATGAATCGGGATATATCATCGCGCTCGGAAAAGAAGCGGCCGCAAAGGCCATCAACGACGCGAGAATTTCCGTCGCCGAAGAGGATAAAAAGGGTTCCATCGGTCAGGCAAACGCCAAAATGCAGGAGCGTATCTCCGTCGCCGAGGCCGAATCCGCCGCAATCGCCGGCGAAAATAAGGCAAAAGCCGAAATCGCGCAGTCCAAGGCTATCCTCCGCGAAAAGGAAGCCGAATCGCTGAAAATCGCCGTCACCGCGGAAAAAGTGCAGGAAGCAAAGGCGCTGGAAGAATCCTACGCCGCGCAGCAACAGGCCGAAGTCGCCCGTGCCGCAAGGGAAGAAGCTACCCGCCAGGCCGATATCATCGTCGCCGCGGAAATTGAAAAACGCAAAATGGAAATCGAAGCGGAAGCGCAGGCCGAACAGATCCGCCGCAAGGCAAAGGGTGAGGCCGACGCTATCTATGCGAAAATGGAAGCGGAAGCCCGCGGTATCCGCGAAAAACTGTCCCGTCAGGCGGAAGGTCTTGCCGATATCGTCAAGGCGTCCGGAACCGCAGACGAGGCCGTGCGGCTGATGATCACCGAGAAACTCGAGGCCATCGTCTCCGAACAGGTCAAGGCGATTTCCAATCTCAAGATCGACAAAGTCACCGTCTGGGACAACGGCGGCGACGGGGACGGGAAAACCTCCACGGCAAATTTCCTGTCCGGCATGCTCAAGAGCCTGCCGCCCCTCGAAGAGGTCTACAATATGGCGGGGCTCTCTCTGCCTAAGATCGTGGCGCCTCAGAAGAACTCCGCGGAAGGGAAAAGAGCCGAAGAGGAGACCGGAAACGTTTCGGGCAAGGCGGACGCCGTGAAGACCGAAACGGCCGGTAAAGGGAAAAAATAAGGGACTGAAAAGAGACTGAAACCGGACAAACGAGGCCGGCCGGACAAACGGAAGAAGCAGGCAGGGTTTGTCTGAGCATTATCGGGGGCGCGGCGTTCGCGTCCCCGACTTGTCCGTTTCGCGTTCCGTCGTTTCGGAATTTACAAGACCGTTCCGGCAGACCGGAACAAAGGAGATCGGTTGGGGAAGATGGAACAGACGGAAAGAGTCGGCGGAATTTTTTGAAAAAGAAAGGCGGAGGGAAGAAATATGAAAGAAGAAAACAGAAAGGAAGAAGCCGCAAAAGAAGAGCAAAGCGGCGCCGAGTTCGGCGAGATCGGATTCGGAAAAGGAACGGGGTTCGGAGCCGGGTTCGCAAAGGATTTCGAGGGGTTCGGGGCAGACAACGGCTTCGGAAAAGGCGGAAGCGGCTTTTCGGACGGATTCGGGGCTGATTTCGGAAAAGCGTTTGAAACAGATTTCGGAAAAGAGGACGGATTCGGCAAAGAAGATTTTTCCGGTCCGGACAAAAAAAGCGGATTTAAAGAGGAGCAAACGCAGTCCGGCAACGCCGCGGAAGAGAGCGGATTTTCGGAAAGCGATATTCTGCAGGCCTTCGGGAAACTGAAAGAGACAAAGGAGCCGGAACGTGGGCCGGAAGAAACCGGGGAACAAGCGGGGAAACAAGCCGGGGAACAAACCGTTAACGCTAAAGGGGAAATAAAAGGAGAAACGGAGCCGGATTTTGAATCTGTGCCCGGGACGGAAGCCTCAGCCGGAATACCGGAGGAGGAATGGGAGGAGCAGGAACCGGCGGAATCGGAGGACGGGGCGCGAAGGGCCTGGTACGAACCGGAGGGGACTGAAAACGGAACCCCGATGAACGATGCGGAAAAGATCATTGAACAGATCGCCGCAAAAATCGCCGCCGACGGTTGGGAACGGAAAGATAAAACGCCGGCTTCCGGAAAATCGGAATCGCCCGGAAACCAAAAAACAAAGGGGCAGGGAAGCGATGAAATAAAAGAACACCCCAAACACGCGATGATTGAAGAACACGCTCTGCACGAACATACCCCTCTGACTGCGGAGCGTATCAATGCGTTAAAGAGCGAGGACGGAAGATTTTACCTGCCCTCGCCGCCTCCGAAACAGAAGAGCGACGGCATTTCCGATCCCACGGGTTACATACGCGAACAGCTGTCAAAAAGAAAACGGGAGAGCGGTAAAAAATGGCCTTTTCTCCTGTTGGGGTTGTTTGGGATTGTGATGTTTTGCGGGGCGTTGCTTTTTATGATGAACGGCGGCGGAGGAGACGGCATGATCTTTATGCTCGGCGGGGTTCTGATCGCGGTTGCCTCGGTCAGGCAATTGTTTGCCTCGTTGGTTTCGCCGCAGACGAACGCGGAAAAATTCTTTCTCGTCACTCCGTTTGCCCTGGAAAAACTGTTCGCTTCCGAGCAGGAAGGGACGATTGCGGGAATGCGGAAAACGGCGCTGCAGGTGTATTATTCCAAAAACGGGGAAGAGAGGATTGCAAAGACGGAATTCTGCTACACGGAAGAGCAGCTGAACCGGTTGATTGCCGCCTATTACAGGGGCGAGCTGGTGGTCGCCTGCCGCCGGGAACCGGCAGGATGGGACGAAGCGGTGGTGCTGGAACCGCTTTGAGAAAAAATCCGCAAGCCGGGCAAAAAACAAAAAAGCGATCCGGCAAAGACAATTCGGCGAAAACTCCTCCGGCCGCGCGGTACCCGCGCGGCCGGAGGAAAGTTTCGGACAAAAAAGACGGAAAAAAGCGGGCAAAGGCCGGAAAAGCCCGGAAAAGAAGTTGATTTTTTCGGCTTTGTCGGATATAATGGAACAAGACAGAACGGAACGGCTTGCCGTGCGGACGGCGGGAGGAAGAGAGTGAAATTATGATATTTGCATTCAGCGACGGGGAAAAGGTCGGCGTATATCGGGACGGAAAGGTGGAAAAACGGGACAGCGCGTACATTGTGCGGTATCGTGAAACCGCGCTCCGGGACGCCAAGCGGCGGGAATGGAAGACGCAGGGGCACACGGCGCAGCTTTTGTCCGAGGGGCTTTACACCGGCGAGGAGGAAGTGGTGGCGGCCGTTCACGGCGTTTCGCTGACGGCGGACGAGAACCGCGTTCTGTATGCGTTTACCGTCAACGAGTCGTCGGGAATTTACTGTAAATATCTGGACGACGAAGCGAACTCGGAAGGGCACATCGTCTCTTCCAACGAAGCGGATTTCATGTCCGTCGCCTGCAACGAACAGGGGGAAATGCTCGCTTCGGTGCAGACGGACGCGGTCACCGCCCGGATCGCCGTCTTTCAGAAGGAGAGCGGGGATTACAAATGCGTTACCGACGGGGATTCGCTGGACGAGAATCCGTCTTTTTCGCCCGACGGGAAAAGCGTGCTGTTCAATTCCTACGGGGTGGGCAGGGATGCAAATAACAATTTCGTCGCGTACATGCCCTCGGAAATTTACCGGCTGAATCTGGCGACGCTGGACGTGGAAACGGTCGTTTCGGACGAGAAAAATTCCTACATAAAGCCCGTCGAGGACGAAGAGGGCAACCTCTATTGCATCCGCAAGCCGGGCAAAGAAAAGACGGGCGGAAATCCCGTCGTGGAGATATTGCTCATTCCCGTGCGCATCGTGCAGGCGATCGCGGGATTCATCTCCGCGTTTGTCATGTGTTTCACGGGAAAAAATCTCGTTTCCGGCGGGTCGGGCAGAGCGGTCGACAGCGGCGGCGGAGCCGCGAAAAACGGTCGGCCCAATGCGGGAAAGGCCTTTGTCAACAACAATCTCCTCAATGTGGACAAGGAACTGAAAAAGAACAAGAAACAGGAGGATTACGGCTTTATCCCCTCTTCCTGGAAGCTGGTCAGAATAGGGACGGACGGGAAGGAAGCCGCGGAGATCGCTTCGGGCGTCGCCGATTTTTGCCTGGTGCGCGAAAACGGCGCAAAAACGATCGTCTATACCAACGGCAGGCACATTTTCAGCATCCGCGAGGGCGAAAAGCGCAAAAAACTGATCGACACCGATTTTTGCCTCAAAGTCGGGTCGGTTTTCCCGGCGGCTTCGTCCGATCAGCTGTACGATTTCTTTTAAGCGGCGGAACGGCTTTTTTCCGCTTTGCGCGCCCGTTGATGGAGCGGCCTTTCCGGTTCCGAATTGCCATCCTTTCGGGCTACGGAAGAAGGGCGGCCGGAAGGGGATCGGAACAGCGTTTTGGCGGTGAGCTCAACCCCGGGTGCCGCGGATCGGGATAAAACGCGGCGGTCACCGCATGAAAAAGCCGAAATTGGAAACCGGAAACCGAAAGCGGAAAACGATAAGTCGAAAGCGAAAACGAAAAGAATACCCCGCCGGGAGTCGGAGCGCTCCCGGCGGGGCTTTTCTTTGATATTCCGGAAAGGACAAGGCGTGTGCGGGCAAATATTCGCGCTTTTACGGATAACCGCGCGGAATTTGCAGTGCGCCGCGCCCGAAAAGTGCGGGGTCAGGCGCCGCGGGGCGCGGAATCTCCTTTTCCGGCAGACAACGAGGAAAGGGCTGAATTTTCAGAGCTGTCGCGGCTGTCTGAATTGTTTTCGGAAGATTCTTTGCCTGTCGCGGAAGCCGCAGGGACCGAAGAATCAGAAGTATTTACAGAATCGGCAGAGCCGGCGGCAGAAGAGCGGCGCGCGTCGTCGCAGAAGACAGAGACGCCTTTTTTTCTGAGACCCAGCACCGCGAAATACAGGGCGGTGCCGAAAATGCCGACGGCAATCGCCTGACCGGCTGCCATAATCGCCGCTTCGACGAAATAGGCATAGTTCTGCGTGCCGTTGATGATAAACACGACGGGGATGAGCAGGGCGTTGACCACGATCGGGGGAAGGATGCCCAGAATCAGACGGACAGGCGTATTGCGGACAGCTTTGCCGATGAAATATGTACAAAGCGCCGCGATCAGGGTGGCGGCCGAGCCGAGCAGCATATCTGCGGCTCCGTTCATCACATTGGCGAGAAAACAGCCGATGAAAAGTCCGGGCACCGCCTCCGGGAAAAACAGCGGCAGGACGGTGAACGCCTCCGAAAGCCGGCATTGAACGGGCGTGGAGGAGTAGGGCTGGACAATCGCGATGACGGCATACAGGGCTGCGATCACCGCGGCACGGCAGAGCCGGCGGGTCGTGAAAAATCCTTTCATATGAAATTGTACCTCGGTTTTTTTATTCGGAAGTGTTCTCCGAAAACCTTCCGTAACGCCTATTATAGCACATCCGCCCGGGGGTGTCAAATCGTTTTTGCCCGCACGGAAACACCTTCGGGTATTTTTGTCTGTTTTTCCGGCAAGAGCGGAGAAAAACGGAAAAGCGTGGCAAGAAGGGACAGGGAGGGATAAGGAAAGCAGGGAAAAAGAGAAAAAGGGAAAAAGGAAATCCGAAAAGCGGGGAGAAAAAGAGCGGAGAAGGAGAATGAGAGGATAAGGGGAAGAAAGCGGGGAAGAAAAAGAAGGGGAAAGCCGCGGGGAGCGGGGAAGAGGAAGAAAAAAGAGAAGGGAGCAACGGAGAAAGAAGAGGTAAACAGGAGAAAGAGGGGGGGGAAACGGGAGAAAAAGAAAAAAAGAAAATCCGGAAGCGGCGGAAGCGGGGAGGAAAGGATTCAGACGACCCGTCGGTCGGCGCCGTGCGCCTGCCAGAGGAGGGAGGAGAGTCCGTCCGAGACGATTTCCGCCATCGAGTAGACGAGATTGAGGCGGGTGGTGTTGAGGAGTCCGTAATTCATGAGGGATTTTTCCGCGACGATGCCGAGGACGGAGATGTCCCCGATACAGCCGAGTTTTTTATTGGCGCCCGCGCCGGGGCGGAGGGGGGAATCGAGGATTTTGATGAGTCCGATATCCCCTTCGCTGCCCACGGCGGCGTCCACCGCGATGATTTTTCTGCCGCGGTGGGTCTCTTTGAGAAAGGAGCGCAGATAGCGGATTTCTTTGGCGGTGACGGGCGCTTTCAGCGTGCCGTAGATAAAGCAGTCCAGTCCCTGCGTTTTATAGCGGAGCATCGAGCCGACGATGGGGCCGAGGCTGTCCCCGATGGCGAGATCGCTGCCCACGCAGACAATGACGGGGGCGGCGGGAGAGTCGTCGGGCGGGGCGGCGGGGTGTGCCGAGGCGGTTTTCCGGGAAGAAGCGGGGGGGGCGTGCAGAAATTTATCGACGGCCATCGCCGTTCCGTCGGCGGCGAGGCGGTTAAAAATGTTGAAACAGTATTCCATGGCGGGCTCCTTACAAAGAGAGTATCGGGGAGATTATTGCCTGTTTTCGGCGGGATATACCGGGAAAGCGGAAATTTTTCCGGCGGGAGTTCAAGGGCTTGAATTTTATGAAATAATATGTTATAATAAAATCCCGTCGGAA
>DVMZ01000155.1 GCA_018714725.1 Candidatus Scatosoma pullistercoris | reverse complement strand
AGGCATATTTTGCCTCTTTGCGGCATAGAAAGCCGTTTTTTTGTCCGCTTTGCGGCCTTTCTATGCTCTTTTTCCGTCTCTCCCCGCCCGCCTTTTCCCTCTTTTTCCGTTCTGCGGTGACGCCTCCCGCGCAATTTGCGCGGGAGGCGTCTCGGGTCGTTTGCATTTTTTCCGGACTTCGCCCTTTCCGGGGCGCGGCTGTTCCGTCCCTTCCGTCATCCTTTCTTCCATTCGTACACCGGCGCGCCCGCCCGTCTGATGTGCCGCGCCTGGGGAATCGCTTCTTCGTAAAATAACACGAAACGCCGGTACTCCTCGGGAAGTCCGCTCTCCGTCAGACAAAGATACAGGTCCGAACGCGCCTTGAAAATCTTTTCCAGAATCTCCTTTCTCCCCTTTCCGACCGGCACGCGGCAGAACCGGACGAGATAGGCGTACAATGTGTTTTTCCCTTCTTTCCGCCGCACGCCGACCCAGATTTTCCGGACGACCCCGTTCCCCGCCGAAACCAGCCTTTCAAGGAAAGGCCGGAAGAGTTCTTCCGGAATGTCGCAGGGCTCAAATTTTTCAAACGGGGATATTTTGTTGCGCTCGGCATCGTCCATCACTTTCTGCAAAGTCGGCACCGTGCGGGCGCGGTAATCGTCGAGAAGCGCCTGATTTCCCGAACGGACGCAGAACATCCCCGCCCGCTCCATGGCCGCGTCGGCGAAATCCGCTTCTTCCGCCGCGTGATAGAGCAGGGGAAGGCAGGCTTCGTCTCCCCGCCCCGCGAGAATCCAGCCTTTATAATAGGCCGCGAGCGCCGAACCGGGATTTTTCTTTTCCAGCCGTTCCGCCATGCGGAACACGCAATCGTCGTAAATTCCCTGCAGGGAATCCGCCCAGCGGATAAGCTCTTCCGTCGTGACGTCGGCGCCCGTCCGCTCCGCTTCCTCGAACTTCCGGCGGTTTTCCAGGCTTTCGTTCCAGTCCTTCCGCATTTCGTCAAACCGCAATTCGTCGAACGCGCGCGTGAGGTCGCTGAGCAGGCGCCTCATCTTGTCCCGTTCCTCACGGCTTTCGGGATCGGTCTCCCGCGCGGAAACGTCGTAATCGTCTTTGCCCATATGTTCCATCCGCATGCGGAAGGTCGGATGACTGTCCACCCGTTTGGTCAATTCGTGCCGCAGGATAAAATCCCAGCGCTCCCCTCTTTTTTCCAGATACAGTTCAAATATGGACAACCGCAGGCCGCAGATGTCGTCCGGATATTTCTCCCCGGCAAAAATCGCCTCGTAGTATTCGGGCGTGGTCTCTTCGCTGTACAGCGCGTAAAGAGTGGCTTTTGCCGTGGCGTTCACATACGCCTGCGCCAGACCGCTTTCTCTGACAAAGGCGTCCGCGAGAATCTCCCGGCGCCGGTTGTCATACAGCGCGCCGCGCTCCGCCTCGAATGCCGCCCGCTCGGAAAACCAGCCGAACAGCAGCCATGCCGCCGCTATGGGCTCCTCCGGAGAAAGCCGGAGCCGATTGCCGAGTCCGGCCCGTTTCGCGCTCTTCAGCGTGTCCTCGTTGCGGACATGGGCAAACTCGTGCAAAAGCACGGCATACGCCTCCTCGTCCGTCAGAATACTGAAAATCTGACCGTTGAAAAACACGTTCACGCACCCGCGCTGTTCCGAGACGGCAAAGCCGTCGGGCACGAGATAAATCCGCAGTTTTTTCCGGATCCCCGCCGCTTCCGCCGCTTTTTGCACCAGCGCATACGCAAGCGGGAACTCTTCACGGGTCAAAGACGGCAATCCCTCGGGCTTTTCGTCGGGATTTTTCAAAAGCGCGGAAACATATCCTTCCAGCACGAATATCGCAATAATGCTGAAAGTAAGCGAGACCGTAAACATCGTCCCGGGTTCTTCGGACTGCACGGGCCAGCTTCCGCACCCGGCGAAAAAACACCCCGCGAGCAGCAGCAGGATCACCGCCGCCTCCCACACCGCCGCGGCCGCGAGATGTCCGTTGATCGATTTTTCCCTTGTCTCGGGAGAAGCGTCCGTCTCCTCTTTGTAACGGAGTTCTCCCTCGTACAGTTCCTGCGCGGACTTCCGGTTCATCGCCCCTTTGAATCTGCTCCGGCAAACCGCGTTTGCAACCGCCATGCCGATCAGCAGCACCACCGAAGTTCCCCACAGCGCCTTGCCCGTACCCGGAGAGACTTGCGACGCCAGTCCGAGGCCCCAGGCGGCCAGACAGATCGCAATTGAAACCGCATAGCCAAGCACCGTCAGCGCTATATTTTTCCCTTTCTGCGACATATTCCCTCTTTCCTTCCTTTTCCGGTTTTCCGTCCGATATTCCGGCTTCCGGAACCCATATTTATTCTGTCGTATGTATCATACCATACCCCGACGGTTTTGTCAACGTATAAAACAAATATTTTGTCGCCCGCCCCGCCCGCGTTTTCCGGGTTTTTTCGTTCATCGCAACCCTGCCCCGCGGATTTTTCATAAAGAAAAAGCGTCTGAGAACAGACGCTGTACAAAAAAGCCGTGCACGGCAGCCGAAGCCGGGCTCGGTCAGAGACGGATCCGCACGGAGTCTCCTTCCGAATCCGCCGCTTCCAGCAGCACCAACCCGGGATATCGACGGCGGCAGTTCCGCAGAACGCGGATACATTTTTTCATGGTCTCGCTTGCCGCGCGGCGCTCCGCGGCGGTCAGGGCCGGTTTTTCGGCGGTTTTTTCAGGTTCCGCCGGTTTTTCGCCCTCTTCCGCCGCGGCCGGGAAATCCTCTTTTTTTCCGCCGCGCAGAAACCGCAACGCAAAGCGGAACACCGTTTTCGCCAGAAAAAGCGGAACGGGGATACAGAACTTTCTGCCCTCCGAAACAATTTCTATTTTCATTCCACCCACACTTCCACTTTTTCTCCGTCTTCCGACTCGATTTCCACCAGTTTGCCCACGACGCCCATGGAAACGAGGGCCAGAATCTGTTTAAGATCGACGGATTTGGTCCAGCCGCTGTTTCCGCCGAGCTTTGCCATCAGCGTC
>DVMZ01000154.1 GCA_018714725.1 Candidatus Scatosoma pullistercoris | reverse complement strand
GTTCAACGGCAACGACACCGCTGTCGGCGTTCAGAAGACGGTGACGTTTGAGCTGACGGCTGTCGGAGTTTGGGATTGCGTCATGATTTTCGGCGGCGGAGGAGCGAACGGTTACACATTCACGATCGACGACTTTATTCTGGAAGTCGTCGGCTGATCGGGAAAGGGCGTTTTGCCCGAAAAGAGAGGATTGGCTTGAGCCGATCCGCAGCGGAAAAAAGGAGCCCGGCGTCTGTTGACGCCGGGCTTCGGCATTTTTCCGAAAAAAAGAGAAGGGAATTTATTTATGGGATGCTTGCAAGGATGAAGGGAAAATGATATAATGAGTGAAGAAAAGCGACGGAAAACATCTCCATCGTGTATGAAAGGATAGAAGCTCGCGGCCCGGTCAGCCGGGCGGACAGGCTTCGGGGGAAGATATGCGGGTATTTGAAAACGCAAAATGGATCTGGATAAACCGCGAACAGAACAGGGACGAGTACGGGGAATTTTTCGCCTCTTTTTCCTGCTTCGGCAAAAATGCCGTGTGCCGTCTTTCCTGCGACGGGGACTATACGCTGTATATCAACGGCCGGGTGGCGGGAAGCAATCAGTACGGCGACTTCGAGCATTATAAAATATACGACGAAATCGATATAAGCGGCTTTTTGCGCGAGGGGGAAAATACCGCGGCGGTGCTGGTCTGGCACTTCGGGGAGGCTTCCCAGCGCTATCGGCCGGCGCCCGCGGGGGTGATTTTTGAAATCGTTCAGCAAGATAAGCCGCTGCTCGTCAGCGATGAAAAGATTCTGTGCCGGAAAAGCCGGACTTACGCCAGCGGGTATGCCAAAAAGATCACCGCGCAGCTCGGTTTCAGTTTTTTGTATGACGCGGCCGAAGAAGACGGCTGGATGCGGAAGGGGGGACGGGACTTTTCGCCCGCCGAAGCCGTGGATAAGCAATGCGTTTTCTATCCCCGCCCGACGGAAAAACTGCAATGCGGCGCTCTGAAAAAGGGCGGTACGGTAAAAAGTGAGGGCAATTATTGGCTGGTCGATCTCGGCGAAGAAACCGTCGGCCTGCCGGTGTTGGAGTTCAGTTCCCCGGTACGCCAGAAAATTACGGTATTCTGGGGGGAGGATCTTTGCGAAGGGCATGTCCGCGGCAGGATCGGCGACAGAAATTTCAGCTTTGAATACATCGCGAAACCCGGCGGGAACAAGTATGTGAACCATATGCTCCGTCTGGGGTGCAGGTATCTGGAATTATACGCCGAAAAGCCGGTCGGGCTGACTTGTCTCGGCGTGATCCCGCAGCTGTATCCCGTCCGGGATACGGCATTCCGTCCCAAAGAAGACGCCGATCGCCGCATTTATGATCTGTGCGTGAGGACGCTGAAACTGTCGATGATGGAACACTATGTGGACACGCCCTGGCGGGAGCAATGCCTGTATGCGTTCGATTCGCGCAATCAGATGCTTTGCGGCTATTATGCCTTTGAAGGCGGGAACACCGAATATGCGCGGGCGAATCTCAGGCTGATCGGCGAGGACAGGCGCGAGGACGGCTTGCTGTCCATTTGCGCGCCTTGCGGAACCGATCTCACCATTCCGTCCTTTTCCCTGTATTATTTTATGGCGGTCCGGGAATATGTCGGGCATACGGGGGACAAGGAATTTGCGAAAAAAATCTGTCCGAAGCTGTTTTCCCTGATACAGGTATTTATCGAAAACCGGAAAGAGGGATTGGTATGCAAGTTTTCCGGGAAAAATCACTGGAATTTTTACGATTGGTCGCAAGGCCTGGAAGGCCGGTTGTCCGATTCGGAAGAGCAGACGCCCGACCTCGTCATCAACTGCCTGTTTATTCTGGCGCTTGAAAATCTTCGCGGAATCACAGAAGCGGCAGGGCTTCCGTTTGCGTATGCCGGATTGCTTTCGGAAAGCAGGACGAACACCCGAAAGGCCTTTTTCGACGGTTCGTCTGGCGCTTACGCACTGACGCCGGACGGAAAAGACTTCACGTCGCTGGGGAATGCCCTGGCAATTCTCGCGGGCATAACGGAAAATCCGGAAGCGCTTTGCGAAAAACTCGCCGGAGGGGAATTTTCCGATTGTTCTTTAAGCATGAAATGTTTTGAATACGACGCGCTTCTTTTGACCGATTTTGAAAAATGGAGGGGGCATGTATTGAACGAAATCCGATGTTTATACGGCAAGATGCTTGCGGCGGGGGCGACGAGCGTATGGGAGACGGCGGAAGGCGCACGGGCGTTCGGCAACGCGGGCAGCCTTTGCCACGGCTGGAGCGCTATGCCCGTGTACTACTATCGGATAGGTATAATATGAACAGATTATTTGTCTAAGGGACAGGAGCAGGGCGGAATGTCTGCTGTTTTAGCCGAAAGCCGGGTGTTTTTTGATTATAAAAACTGAATGGTCAGATAAGAAGAGCGTGCGAAGGACGACCTTATCGGGAGAGGTTGTTTGGCGCGTTTTTTTGTTTTCAATCCGTTACAGGCGGGAGGCGGATGTGCAAATCGATGCAGAATAGTTAACAAAGCGTATTTTTTATGTCGGGAAAATAGATGTCGATCGTTTATTTTTTAAGTTGTCTTTGGACGTTTATATCACAAAACCGACATACATTCTTACCGAAACGAACACAAAACAAACCCGAATGACCCGAAAAGAATCCATTGAAAACAGCGGATTTTTGCGTTATAATTGAGCCAACACTACGATGGAGGGAAGAAATGAAGACAGGTGTTTTTAGCAGAAAACAACTGACGGCGTTGTGCGTTATGGGGGCGATGTTTGTCGGAACGCTGGGCGCCGGTACGGCGATGGCGCTTGCGGCGGCGGACGATCAGACATTGCAGACGGAGACGGTTTCTCTGACAGAGGAACTCGGGAAAGTCTCTTCGCTGTCAGATTTGGAGAAGATGAATCTGAAGCTGTACGGAGCGATCGATTGGATGGGGTTCGGAAGGGTTGAAATCAATGAGACCAACCGGGCGAATTTTCACAATACTTATGTCAACGATGTAAAGGTCGGGGA
>DVMZ01000153.1 GCA_018714725.1 Candidatus Scatosoma pullistercoris | reverse complement strand
GAAAATGACGCTGGAGCAGAAACTCGGCCAGATGAGCCTGTGCGAATTCGGCGATCTGATGCAGAACAGCGACAACGCGTTTACGGGCCCCAAGGGCGAGTTTGCCCTGACGGCTTCGCAGAAAAAGATCGTGGGCGGCGTGCTCAATTTCAAGGGCGCGGCCGAAATGATCGAATTACAGAAAAAACATCTCGAAGAGGATCCCAACAAAATTCCCCTTCTGTTCATGATGGACGTCATTCACGGCTATGTCACCGCATACCCCATTCCGCTGGCGATCGGCTGCAGTTTCGATACGCGGCTTGCGGAGCGCTGTGCCCGCGCTTCCGCGGTGGAATGCGCGACGGGCGGCGTCAAAATCACCTATTCGCCCATGGCGGATTTACAGCGCGACGCGCGTTGGGGCCGGGTGATGGAAGGATTCGGCGAAGACCCGATGCTCCTCGGACAGATGGCTTCCGCTTTCGTCAAGGGCTATCAGAAAAATGTCGATCCCCGGTTCGTCGTGGGCGGCTGCGCGAAGCATTTCGCCTGCTACGGCGCGGCCGAGGCGGGCAGGGATTACAACTGCGTCGATATGTCGGATTATACCATGAACTCCTATTATCTCACCGGATATAAGGCGTGCGTGGACGCGGGCGTGACAATGGTGATGACGGCTTTCAATTCCCTCAACGGCTCGCCTTGCACGGGCAATCAGATGCTGCGCCGCAAACTGCGCGAGGAATGGGGATTCGACGGAGTCGTGGTCAGCGATTACAATTCCGTGGCGGAGATGATCAATCACGGTTACGCCAAGGACCTGCGGGAAGCGGCAAAACTGGCCATCAATGCCGAATGCGACATGGAAATGGTCTCCACCAGCTATCTGCAGACGGGCGAGTCGCTCGTGGAATCGGGTGAAGTCTCGATGGAACAGATCGACAAATGCGTCTATCGCATTCTGTCTTTGAAAAACCGTCTGGGATTGTTTGAAAATCCTTACGGCGCGGCGGACGTGCAGGCGGAGAAGAAATATTACCGCTGTCCCGAATTTCTCGCGCTCGCCCGCGAGGCGGCTGCAGATTCAAGCGTTTTGCTCAAAAACGAGGGAATGCTGCCTCTGCAGAAGAAAGAAGGGATTGCCCTCATCGGCCCGTTTGCGGACAACAAGGACATCATCGGCTCGTGGAGCTGCAATGCGGACACGCAGTATGCGGTCACCGTCCGCCAGGCGCTGGAAGAAGAGGGGGTATCCTTTGTCTATGCCGCCGGCTGCGGGGACAAACTGGACGATCGGGACGAATCGGGCTTCGACGAAGCGGTGAAAGCCGCCGCGGCCAGCGAAAGCGTCATTCTGTGCCTGGGCGAGAGCATGCGCTTTTCGGGAGAATGCAAATCCCGCACGGAGATCTGTCTGCCCGAAGTGCAACAGAAACTGTTTGAACGAGTTTACGCCGTCAATCCGAACGTCTCGGTCGTGCTTTTCCAGGGCAGACCGCTGGATATCCGCGCGATTCTGGGCGCGAAGGCGATTTTCACGATGTGGCAGCCCGGAACGGAGGGCGGCCGCGCCTGCGCGGATCTGCTGTTCGGCAAGAGCAATTTCAGCGGAAAACTTGCGATGTCTTTCCCGTATTGCGTGGGACAGCTGCCGCTGTATTACAATCACTATAACACGGGCCGGCCCTTCCGGCCGGACGGAAATCTCAACGAGTGGAAATCCAAATACATCGACGCGCCCAATGCGCCGCTGTTCGATTTCGGCTACGGGCTGAGTTATTCAAAGTTCGTGTATTCGGACGCGAAAATTTCCGCCGCGCAGATCGGGGAGAACGAAAAACTCCGCGTCAGCGTGAAGGTGAAAAACGACAGCGACGTCGACGGAAAGGAGGTCGTCCAGCTGTATATCCGGGATGAAGCGGCTTCCCGGGTGCGGCCGGTCAGGGAACTGAAGGATTTTAAGAAAATTTCCCTCGGCGCGCATAGGGAAGCGACGGTGGAATTTTTCCTGGAAAAGAAGGATCTCGCTTTTTATCACGACGACGGCGGGGTGTATGCCGAAGCCGGAGAGTTTGAAGTCTTTGTCGGCGGACAGCCTTCGGAACTTCTCTGCATGAAATTTGTTTACACGGATAAAAAAAACATGCTATAATAATGCCGAGCTGAAAAAGGAGGCTGTTATAGCGGCGTGTCAAAAAGCAAATCAAGCAACAACGGGTATTATGAATTAAAATCGGACATGTATACGCATATCCGTCTGGAACGGCGAAAGCTCGACTATGATATGCCCATGCATTTTCACCGCAATCTGGAATTTCAGTACATAGAGAGCGGGTGTTACCGTACGACCGTGGACGACAGGGAATATGTGTTTGAAAAAGATCAGATGGTCTTTATTCCGTATTGTTTGCAGCATAGCGCGGACGCAAGCGATACGAAATCCATTCTGTTCATCATCCCGCACACAATCATGCAGGATTTCACTTCTTTTTTCAGGCACAGGACGCTGAGCGTCGAGCTCAAAGACGGAGCGTTCAACAGGCAGTATATTCTCCCGATTATGGAGCTGATCCTGAAGGCGCCCGCGCAGCTGAACAATTCCCTCGTGGCCAAAGGCTATATCAATGTGATTTTCGGGCTTTTGACCCAGCATTACGGGTATGTCAAATACGAGAATTTTTCCAACCCGAATTTTATGCTGAATCTGATTCAGTACATCGATCAGCACAGCAACGAAAATCTTACGCTGGAGCGTCTGGCCGGGCAGTTCGGGTACAATAAATTCTATCTGAGCCGTATTTTCAACAAAACGCTGGGCGCTTCGCTCACCGACTATGTGAATCAGGTGCGCGTGCAGAAATTCGTCAAGCAGTATCGGGACGGCTGGGAGGGCAACATTGCCGACCTCGCTTTTTCGTGCGGCTTTGAAAGCCTGCCGTCTTTTTACAGGACTTTCAACCGCGTGTTTTCCATGACGCCGAAAGAATATTTTGAACTGGACAAAGAAATTTTTTGGTGAGTCAAAAAACTCTCCGCAGAGTTCTTTTCTGCGGAGAGTTTTTATCTGTTAAAATCCGTAAGAAGCGAAAATTACAGGAACGGCGACGGGCTTTTTCTTTTTCCGAAAAAGGCTTCCGGAAAAACAATCTCGCTCTGCGCTCAGCCGTTGAGCGGAACGGTGACCTTTCGGTATTTGCCCGGGGACATGCCCATAATTTTATGAAACTGGCGGTTGAAATACGTCTCGTTTTCAAATCCGCAGGCAAAGGCGATTTCCTTGATGCTTTTTCCGCTCTCAAACAGCATGGCGGCTGCAAGATTCAGGCGTTTTTGCAGAATATATTTTTGCGGGGACACGCCGAACCGGCGGGTGAACAGATTGGAAAAGTAGTTTGGGGTCAGGTAGACGATGGCGCTCAGGTCTTCGTTGGTGATCTTTTTTGAAAAATTTTCGTCGATGTATTGCAGGACGGGAATAAACCGGACGGCGTCGGAGGATTCCAGTTCCTCTTCGTCCGGCAAAAATCTGGAAAAGAGATATTTGCTCAGGCTTTCCGCGGCGACGACGTCGGGAAGATGTTTTTCTTCCGCCGGCAGACGCGCCAGTTCCGTGGCCAGCCGGAAAATGGCTTCATCCGAAGGACGCGGGGTAGCTTCGTAACGCGGGGGACAGATGGTCAGATATTTTTCTGCAGTAGCGTCGAAGTTGAAGTGGATCCAGTAATGGTCGAGAATCTGATCGCAGTGCGCGTCGAACAGCGAAAAGGCGGGGACATAATACATATGCCCCGGTTTGAGCTCCAGCATCTGCTCCTGCAGATAGATGACCGCGTGCCCGCTGACGATATAATACAGGCGATAATAGGGGAAAAAAGTGACAAACCGGTGCCACGAGCTGTCGACCTGATCGTGACCCGCTTCCATGATTTTCAGCTCGAATCGTTCAAAGGGATTGGCAATACCGTTCATGGCGGGAAACCTCCTGTTTTCCTCTGTTATTATGACAGAATTAATGGTTTCTGTCAACCCGCATTGTGTCAAAAAAATGAAAAATGTAAAAAAAATTATACAAATTAAAGCGTTTTAGGGTAAAAAACAGTAAATAGTTCAATTTTATCATTAAATATTCTATTGCAAAACCGGAAAGGAAATTATATAATAAAGCCGGCAAGATGAGGGATTGTACCTTCAAATCGCGGCAAGGGACATCTTAAAGCGGCGGCGAAACTGCGAAAAATTCAAAGAGGCGCCTCTTTGAACGTAATACGGGGTATTACGTTCAAAAGAACTTGTCGGGGGAGTCTATCGATTATGCAACTCAAACAACTCAGTATTTTGATTTCGGGGATGTTGTTCGGCGGAAGTCTGCTTCTGCCGGGCACAGGCACCCGTTTTGCCGCAAAAGCGGAAAATCTGCCTGAATTTTACGATTCCGGCAGTTTTGTGGGACAGCCCACCGTCTCGGTGGAAGTGACGGACGAAACGTCTTTGGCGGCTCTGAGCGGCGAAGAACTTCCCTCTTCGGTCATTCTGACCGTGGACGAAACTCTTTCCGTGCTCGGGGAAAACGACGCGTCGCTGGGAACGTTGTCGGAGATTTATACCGCAGATGTAGCGGAGAAAATGCTGCTGGTGGTGCGTCCGGAAACCTCGGAAGCGCTGACGGCTTTTGCCGCTTATGAGAAAGAAAATTCCATAGAAGAATTTGCGGTGCTCTCGGACGATGTCATCCTTCTGAACAAGGCGATGACGGAATGTCCCGAGGCCTATCTTTTCCTGGAAACGGGGAAGATGTACACCCTGGAAGAATATCAGGCCGCCTTGCAGCGCGCCAATCTGGTCGGGGCGCAGGTGATCGTCCTCAACGGAGAGACTTGTGAGGCGGAGTATGTCCGCTACTTGCAGGCCAGGTTCAAGAGCGTCTGGGTGCATACAGACGGCAGCGAGACAGCCGTCGCGGACGCGGTGGGATACGGCGCCTATGGAATCATAGCGCCGCAGGCGGCGCCCGTTTATGCGGTATACGAAAAAATAGCTTCGGCGGCGGAAGCGTACACCGGGACCGGGAACCTTTCCATTCTCGCGCGTTCGCCTTTTATCGCGGCGCACCGCGGGGATACGGCGACGTACAGCGAAAATACGGTGGGCGCGGTGACCGACGCGGCGAAAACGGGCTCCACCCATGTGGAGATCGACATCCGTCTGACAGCGGACAACCAGATCGTACTGCTGCACGACGACAGTATCCAGTATGCCCTCCGCAATCCCGACGGCTCTGCCGCCAGCGGCTTTGTCAGCAAAATGACCTTGCAGCAGCTGAAATCCTATGCCATGTCGGACGGCGTAAGCACGATCGCGACGCTGGACGAGATTTTTGAGGCGGTGAATACGGAAGAGACCAAAGACCTCATTCTGATTATCGAGATCAAAGGAACGGAACCCGCGCTCGTTTCCGAATTTGCAAAAAAAGTCAATGAATACGGCATGGCCGACCGGATCGCGGTGATTTCCTTTTCCTCGGCTCAGCTGAGGGAAGTGCAGAGCCTTCTGCCCGAGCTGTCCTGTTCCTATCTTCAATATACATCGGACGGGGAAACGGCAGTTTCGCAGTCGCATGCGTATCACGCGGGGATTGACATGCAGTTTGACGGCACTTCGGGAATTCGTGGCTTTTACGGGGACGGCTCTTCCGCCGCAAATTCCTATAACGCCGCGTTCCGCGCGTTTGCCGACCGGGGATATGCCCTGTGGTTGTGGACTTATAACATCGATACAATGAACGAAGCGCTGCGCAACGGCGTCACCGGAATCACGACGGATGATTCCCATTATACGAAGGACACGGCAAAGCGGCTGATCGTAGAAAAGGAGTACGAAGTGACCGAGCGGCCCGTGGAACTTTCCGATTTTACCGTTCAGGCGGAGACGTATGCGGGGACGATCACGGAAATTCCCGCGACGGTGGTGTATCTTCGAAGGGGTGAAAAGGACGCCACGGCGGTGCTGGTGGGCAAGACCAACTACGGCGTTGCGCTCGTCAGCGAAAGCGTGACCTTCCGGCTGAAAGAGGAGCCCGAGCCCCGTAAGGGCTGCGGGAGCGCGGCGGCTTCCTGTGCGCTGGCGGCGGTTGCC
>DVMZ01000152.1 GCA_018714725.1 Candidatus Scatosoma pullistercoris | reverse complement strand
CTGAATGACCTTTTCGATCTCCTTTTTCCGGCCGATGACGGGATCGATCTTTCCCTTTCTCGCGCGCTCCGTCATATCCACGCCGTACTGCAACAGCTTTTCCCGCGCTTCCTCTCCCTTGTTCGGCTTTGTCTTCGGCTTTTTCTTTTCGGAAAAGCCGTAATCCTTCATCTGCGTGCTCTCCCGGCGAGCCTGGCTTTCTGACGTATCCTTTGCGCTTTCCGCAGAAGCGCCGCCGCGCTCCGCACAGTCCTCGCAGTCCGTTTCCCCGCCCGCATCGTCGGCGTCCGCGTCGTCGTAACCGAGTTCTTTGCGATGTTTCTGCGCGCGGAGAATCTGCTCGGCCTTTTCCTTCATCTCGTCGATGTCGGCGCCCAGGCGTTTGAGAATTTTGACAGCGTAACAGGAATCGCTTTCCAATACGGACAGCAGAAAGTGCACCGTTCCGGCAAGCGTGCCCGTCTGCACGGAAAAATTGATGGCGCGGTCGAACATGCGCTTGGTGCGCGCGGTGAAACCGGGCGTCGTGATGCCCGTGTCGATACAGCGGAAAAACACCTCCGCATATTCGTCCCGCGTGATTCCCTGGCCGGCGAGAATCCCATAGGCGGAACAGCGCGGCGTGCACAAAAAGCCGTAAATGATGTGCTCGCTGCCCACATATACGGCGCCGTGTTCAATCGTCACGTCATTGGCGATTTTCAACGCTTTTTTCAGATTTTCAGAGAACTTCGATAAATACTCCATCGTCCACTCCCCGCAATTTGCGCCGCAAGAGACGCGCCGGCGGCCGTTCTCCCACGACCGTTACCCCATTATATGCCTTACAGGCCCTCGCCCGTGCCGGCCGCGTCCGCGCGCTTTTCGCCCGGGCGCCTGACCAGGCGTGGCAACACTTTGTGCACGATCTCCGCGCGCAGAATATCCTGTTCCCGTTCGTCCCTGGACCCGGGGCAATTCCCGCGCCGGAAGGACACCGGCCGCATATTTTCGATGAAATCGTTCAGAGCGCCCACGTCGTCCGCGTCAAAAAATCCCAGCGCCACGCCCAGCCGCACCTTGACCATGCCCGCCGTCAGCTCTTTCACCGACAGCACCGCGCAGTTGGTCAGCGTACCGTAAGCACGCCAGCACAGATCTCGGTAACCCAGTTCGTCCTCTTCCAGCATTCTCTCCCGCGCACGGTGTTCGAGGTCGGCAAAGTTGAGGGTCACTTCGTTCATATGCGAGAGAATATCCGCTTCGGACAGCCCCAGCGTCCTCTCGTTGCTGATCTGATAGGAATATCCTTCCGCGGCGGTCCCTTCGCCGAACACTCCGCGCACGGTCAGTCCGTTGGCTTTGAGCGCGGGAAGCAATTCTTCCAACTTTCCGTATTTGGCCAGTCCGGGCAGAAACATCATCACCGACGCGCGCATTCCCGTCCCGACATTGCTGGGGCAGGCGGTGAGATACCCGAGTTTCTCATCGAACGCAAAATTCACCGATTGCCCGATCCCGTCGTCTATGCCGCTGATCCGCTCGTACGCCTTGTACAGATCGCAGCCCCGCAGAATATACTGTTCGCGCAGATGATCTTCTTCGTTGATCATCACCGACACTTCCCCGTCCGACGAAATGAAGGCGGAAGAGATGTTCCGCCGCCGGATCAGATCGGGACTGATGAGATGCCGTTCGAGAAGATAAGTCGCTTCGTCGGCGGAAATTTTCCCGATGTCGTATTCCGTGAAGGAATCCAGCCGGGTGAGTTCATACCCCACGGCGCGGACAATCTCCCGCGCCTGCGCCGGGTTCAGTTTGTCCGGAAAGGGATAAGAGGACAGATTGCGCGCCAGGCGGATGCGGGTGGAAGTCACCGTGGTTCCGATCAGATCGGAAGAATCCAGCTCAACCATGACCGGCGTCCTCCTCGTAAAGGGCTTTTTTCAGCTTTTTCAGTTCTTCCGAGCACTTTTTCACGGCGGCATAGTCCTTGGCACGCATATATTCCTCGACGCGGTTTTGCAAAAAGTTCCGGCGCGAGATCATCTCTTCCCGCTCGTCGGAAATTTCCCGGCGCTTGCCGCAATGCGCTTCGTCGCCCTGCATGCGGATGACCACGGGAAGGACAACGCCGGCAAGATAACGGTAACACTGCGCGCAGCCCACTCTGCCGCGGACGCGGAAATCCTCCTCGGACGTACCGCAATACGGGCACATTGCAATCTGCCCGCCGGCAGTTTTCTCCGCCTCCTCCGCAGAAATAAAAAGACGGTGATAACAGTCCAGACAATAATATTCCGTCTGCTTTTTCCCGTCTATCGTTTTTTCATGCGTTTTGATCGCCTGATTTTTCTTACAGTGACAGCAAAGCATGCCTATCCTCTTTTCTGCGTTCCGTCCTCCGCGCCCGTTTTTCCGCGACGGCCCTTTCCGCCGGCCCTTCGCTCCGTCCCTGGACGCCCTGTTCCAAAAGCTCCCGCGCCCAGGTCAACGGCCAACAGGGTTTCTCAATCTGTCTTTTCGCCGTTTCCCGCTTTTCCGTCGGCGGGTTTTTTCCCGCCGGAACCGCCTCTGCTCTTAAACAGCGTCCAGCGGAAAAAGCACCAGAGCACTTCCAGCGCCTGCAACGGCACGCCCACGAGGAAGAGCAGCCACAGCCGGCTGTCATCGCCGGACCCCGTACGCGCGATGACGAGCTGCGCGGTGACATACGCACAGGCGAGTACGGACCAGATGAGCACCGTTACCGCCCAGAAATTGGTGAGTTTATATTTCCATACGGCCGCAAGCACGGTGATCACCACCGCGTTGGCGGGAACGGCATACAAAAACGCCGCCCACCAGGGTCCGCCGGGGAAAATCAGATTGAACAGCACAAAAGCCACCGTGGCGACCAGCCAGACAATCCCGCTCGACAGGAGCATGATGAGAACATTCCGCCAGACAGAGCCGCGTTTTTCCGGCTTTCCGGAAGTATTTTCCCCCACCAGGTCATTGACCGTGACGCCGTAGAGATCCGCCAGTTTCAGAAAGATGTAAATATCCGGAACGCCGTTGCCCGATTCCCATTTGGACACCGAT
>DVMZ01000019.1 GCA_018714725.1 Candidatus Scatosoma pullistercoris | reverse complement strand
AATCATCACAGAAAAGTCTTAATCTTCAAAGAAAAATCAAAAAAGCCGAAATTTTTTCATCTTACCGACAAAAAACCCGCCGCACCATGCCCTGCTCCGCGAGGCGCCGAACCCGTTTGGCGGCAAATCTGCCCGCCCTTTCGCGCGCATATCTATTATTTATATATTTACCCGCGCTCCTGCCTGCCGGCTGCTCTTCCGCCTGCCGGAGCCAGTCACAAAGCGCCGCCGCGCCTCCGGAAAAAGCCTCTCCTTTCCGCCGTTTTCCCTCTTTCTTTGCCCCTCGAGTACTCCGGAAAACGCCACTTACGCTGTTTTGTTTACCGTAATAAATATACATATTCAATAATAAAAATGCACCATCGCTCCGACCTGAAAATTTTGATTTATTGTAATATAATTTATCGGTATCAATAATAAATTATCCGATGGCAAGGTCATGTTTGTGCACAGAATTTTATAAAAAATTATAGTATAATAACATAAAAATTATTTGTAAATTTTATAACACAGAATCTGCACGAAAGCACGCGCGCAACTGTATATAGTAATTCGGAGTTGAGTGCTTGAAAAGCGCATGACGGATATAAGAAAATTTAATCGGTTTTTTTTGCATATATTTATAAAATGCCGCTGTATCTTTTGACAGAAAACGAAAAAAATGCTATGATAAATATATTATAAACTGACGGTCGGCTTACCGGCGGCAAGAGCATAAGTCTCCGTGCCGCGATATTGCCGAAAGCCGAAGGAGCGGAATATGCAAAAAGTGAGAAAAGGATTCCGATTCAGATTCCTTATCGCGGCGATCGCTCTGGCGTGCTGCGCATTTGCGGCATCCATCCTCGTCGCATGCAACAACGAGGAACCCGTACCGCCGCCCGAGGCGGGCGCAGAAGCGGGCGTATATTATTACGACGCCTCTGCCGGCAGCGAATATCTGCTGACCCTCGGAGAAGGATGCACCTTCACCTTCATAACCGACGATGAGGTAAAAAACGGCTCCTATTCCCTCGAAGGTTCGGCGCTTACCCTCTCTGCCGGAGATTGGACGCAGACCGCCGCCCTGGACGGGAACGTCATCACGCTCGAGTACGAAAATGCGCAGATGCGCTTCCTCAAAAAGGTGTATTTCACCGTGTCTTTCGACGCGGCGGGCGGCAGCGAAGTGGCGAGCGTGAGCGTACTGAACGGGAAAACGTTGGAGAAACCTGCCGCCGACCCGACTTACGGCGGGCATGTGTTCCTGGGTTGGTATACCGATGCGGAATACGCCTCGCCTTTCCTTTTCGGTTCGCAGGCAGTTACGGGTAACCTGACCCTCCACGCGCGTTGGGCGGAGGAATCGGACGGGGAAGAATATACCGTATCCTATGACCTTGGTTATGACGGCGAACGGATCCCCGACGCCGAAACCATCGGAGGAAAACTTTATAACGCGGCTGTGCCTGCTGCGCGCAGCGGTTACACCTTTGTCGGCTGGTGGGTCAGCACGGAAGACGACGCCGCGCGGCTCAGCTACCGTTTCGAAGAGCCGACCGGAAACACCGAAGGCACCGTATTCAATGCAGACACGACCCTGTTCGCCGTATGGCAGGAGGACGGCGCCGTATGCAACGACCCTGCAGTGAGCCTTTCGCAACAGTCTGTGCGTTGGGATTCCGTCGGCGCGGCTGCATACATCGTTTCGTTTATCGCCCCCGACGGCACGCGCATCATCGACAGCCGCCGCGAGACGAGTACGACCATCCCCGTAACGATGGACGAAGCGGGCGTTTACCGTGCCGAAGTTACGGCGATCGACGCAAACGGAAATACCCTTTCGCAAAAGGTAGAGCGCTACTTTGTAAATAACGGGCTTGCCCGCGTTTCCGGGCTGCGCGTGATCGAACCGAACGCGCTCGTATTCCGCGGCGTGGAACATGCGGAAAAATATCTCATCACCATTGACTGCGGAAACCCCGCGCATAACCACGACGCTTTCGATAACGGAACGTCTTTGTACTATAATTTTGCAAACTGCGACATGCAGCCGGGCGGCATCGTGTTTACCGTGACCGCCGTGGCGGACGGGTATGCGTCCTCGGAAGCTACGATCGTTTTCGAGCGCAACCTCGACAAGATCTCCTCTCTTACCGTCAAAGACGATATGGTGCGCTGGTCGCCCGTGGAAGGCGCGACCTCCTACCTCGTTACGGTGGGCGACGAATCGTACAGCGTGTTCGGTACAGAATTCTCCCTGAAAGAATTTGAGGAAGGCTCCTGCACCGTAACCGTTACGCCTGCCGCGAAGGGATTCAATTCCCCCGAGGCGGTCTCCGTCGAATATGCGAAGACGACCCCCGCCCTTCCCGACGGACTCCGGCTGAACGGCACGCTGCTGAGCTGGGACGCCGTAAACGGCGCTGTTTACAACATTCTTGTAGACGGCGAAGCGATCAACGACCAGCCGCTCGAGCAGCCTTCCTTTGAACTGGACGGCACCTTCTTCACCTGGACGGAAGGCGCGCGCTATTCCCTGCAGCTGCAAGTCGTAAAAGGGAGCGCCGAAGCCCTTTCCGATGAATTTGTGTTCTACTACAATGCGATCGGCGAAACTCCCGCCTACGACAACAACGTTCTGTACTGGAACCCCGTCGCCGGAGCAGACCGTTACGAAATCTCGCTCAACGGTCAGACGGTTGCGACCGTCGATAACGGCGAAAGCTTCTATGTTTTCGATTCGCTCGGCACGGAAGGCAAAAACGTGCTCGGCGTCCGCTTCGTGAGCGGAGGATATGTTTCGGAATGGGCGGAAACGGAAGTCACCGCGCATTCGGTAACATTTGACAGCCGCGGAGGGAACGCAACCACCACGCTGTATAAAGCGGTCGGCGACGAGATCGCCCTGCCGCAGGCAAGCCTCAAAACCGGGTACGACTTTGTCGCCTGGTACAATACGCCGAACGGCCCCGCCAGCAACGGCGCTTCGTTTACGGATAAATTCTTCGTTTCTTCGGGCGAGCTGGTGCTTTATGCCTACTATTCTCCCAAGGCATATACGGTACTGTACAGCGGTGCAGACGGACTTGAAAAAACTTCCGTTTATTACGGACAGAATTATACGCTCGACGTGCCGGACACGGCGGACGGAACGACCGCGTTCGGCGGTTGGTTCAGTGCACCGTACGGTGCAGGTATTGCCTATACCGACGCGCACGGCAATTCGCTTGCGCCCTGGGATCTGGCGGAGGACAATATAACCGTATACGCGTTCTGGGTCGAATCTGTTCTTGACTATACATATATGCCCACGGCGGGCGGCTACACCGTGACGGCGGGCGACCGCATCGGTCTGGTAAATTCCGTCACCGTTCCCGAAGAGTATAACGGAGAAAAGGTCACGGGCGTTGCGGGCAGCGCTTTCGCAAACCGCTCCAACCTTACCGAAATCAATCTTCCCGACACGATCCGCACGCTCACTCCGGAAACCGCCTTTGCGGGATGCTCCGCTCTGGAAGCAGTGAATTTCTATTCCACGGGCGAGGCGCTCCCGCGGTTTACCTCGGAAGACGGCGTCATTTTTGACCACGGTCAGGACGGTCAGGGAACCCCTACCCCTGCATTTATGCCTGCTGCCAAAACGGGAAGCTATACCATCCCCGACGGTGTGCAGATAATACCCCGCGCTGCTTTTGCGGGAAGCAAACTGGATAAGATCGTTATTCCCGCAAGCGTTACCGCCATCGAAGCGGAGGCATTTGCAAACTGCGAGAGCCTTGTTTCGGTCGTGTTTGAAAACGCGGGCGCGGGCAGCCCTTCGCTGACGATCGGAAACAGGGCGTTTATGAACTGCACCGCACTCACCTCGATTACCCTGCCTGCCCGCCTGACGGATATTTCCCTGCAGAAATATGCGCTCAACGGTTCGTTTGCCGATATAGACGAGATCACCGAAAATGCGCCCGACGCGTTCCTCGGATGCACCTCGCTCAGCAGCATCAACGTTTCCAAGGGAAGCTCCTCCGCCGCCTATGTTTCGGAAGACGGCGTACTCCTTTCCGACAGCGGCAGAACGCTTGCGTATTTCCCCGCGGAAAAACGCGCGGACGACTATACCGTGCCTGCGAGCGTGCGCACCATCGGCAGCGGGGCGTTCCTCGGCTGCAGCATCACCGGCACGCTCACCGTTCCCGCAAGCATCGTAAACGTAGGCAGTTTTGCCTTTGCAGACTGCCCGCTTGAAGCGATCGTATTCGAAGGCGGCGGCTTATCCGGCTGCACCGTGGGCGATTATGCGTTCTACGGATGCGACAGCGTCGAGACGCTGACCTTTGCGAAAGACAGCAGCGTCACGACCATCGGCGATTATGCGTTCAGCGGGCTTGCCATCGGCGAAGTAACCATCCCGGCACGCGTTACGAGCATCGGCGATTATGCGTTTGAAGACTGCATGGGCGGTTACAACGGCGAAGAATTTGAAGTTACCTTCGCGATGGAAGGCGCCTGCAACTTCGGCGACGGCGTATTCTCGGGGAGCGGGCTCTCTTCTTTGACCATACCGAAAAATGCGGTCGTATCCTCCGGCTTCCTGCTCGGCTTGGATAAATACATCGATATTACCGTGGAAGAGGGCAACGAGACCCTTACCTCCGACGACGACGCGATTTATCTGAAGAGCGCGGACGGTCAGAACGCCTACGAAACCCTGTTCATTTATCAGGGCGAAGCGACCAAATATACGGTGCGCGACGGCGTTAAAATCATCGCGGACAACGTATTCAACGGCAATTACGATCTTGAAAAGGTCACCATCCCCGGCTCGGTCACGTCGATCGGAAGCTATGCGTTTGCCGAAGGATATCTCTCCGAACTTTACTTTGAAGCCGGCGGGACAGAGACTTTGACCATCGGCGATTATGCCTTCTACTATTCCCGCATCGCAA
>DVMZ01000151.1 GCA_018714725.1 Candidatus Scatosoma pullistercoris | reverse complement strand
GGACGGGCAACGTCGTGTTCGACGAGAAGGGCCGGCCGGTGTTGCTGATCACGGCGGGCGACGACACCCGCCCCAACGGCTCGACGCAGAACGTGGGGCTCGCTTATGCGAAGGACTATTCCGACCCTTATCTCACGGAATGGACGATCGGCGATTATGCGGTGTTCCAGACGGACGCGATGGGGACGAAAGGGGAATTCCGCGACGCGCAGGCGTTCGGGATCGGCAACGACCGTTATATGGTGGTCGGCGGTCAGATCGACGGCAGAGGCGCGGCGCATGTGTTCAGAACGACGGCGGACAGACTCACCGACTGGACGTATATGGGCAATCTGTTTACGCCGGGAAATTACAAGCCGGAATACGGAACGGTCTGGGAAATGCCCAACATCGTTCCTCTGCCCTATGAAAACGGCGCGCAGAGCGGAAAATATCTGTTTGTCTTTTCTCCGCAGCACGGGGATAACGACGTATGGTATTACATTGGCAATTTCAATACGTCCACCTGCCGTTTTACCGCGGATTTTGCCGATGCGAAGCTGATGGATTTCGGCAATAACGTCTTTACGGGGCCTACGGTGTATCTCGATCCCGGCGCGGGAAAAGTGTATATCTGTTCCATTTTGCAGGATCAGAGGACGGAAGAGGACCATTACAATGCGGGCTGGGCGTTTGTCGCGGGGCTGCCGCGCGAATTGTTCCTCAAATCCGACGGCACGCTCGGACTCAAAAACATCGACACCTCTTCGGCGGGGGGAAAACAGATCGTCAGTTTTTCTTCCCTTTCGGCGTCGGAGGCAAACAACCGGCTTTCTGCCGTGAACGGCGACCTGCTGAAAATCGAATTTACCATCACGGGTATTTCAGGGGAATGCGGGCTGTATCTTAAAAAGAGCGGCGGAGAGTATGCGAGACTGTATTTTACGGACAGCCGCGCGGGCATCGATACCACTCGTTTCAATCAGAACGTCCGGGGCGATTTTTCGGGCGAATACCGACGAGGCGGTACGATTACGGGCACCATATACATCGATAAGGCGCTCATAGAGGCTTATTTTGACAATTCGGCGGCGATTTCCGCCTATTGTTACGGCCGGGGAGGCGGGCTGGAAGTATACGGCAACGCGAAGTTTTCCTGCACCGTGACGGCTATGAATTCGATAAGGAATTAAAGGAGAATTGATCTATGAAAAAACGGCAGGTATTTCTCTGCGCTGCGGCGCTGACGTTTGCGATTGCAGGCGTCCTTTCGTCCGGCTGCGGAAAAAATGAGAACGGATCCAAGGTGAATGCGGATATCGTGAACGGAGGATTCGAGCAGGGAGTCGGTGACATCACCGGTTGGAGTACGACGGGATCGGCGTTTTCCCGGTACGGCGTCGTCAATTCCGACAAGGTCAACGGCGTGGAAGTCGGAAAGGCCGGGAACAACTTTTTCAGCGGCTATGACGCCGGGAATCCGCAGTTTACGGGTACGCTGACCAGCGAGACGTTCACCCTCGGAGGCACGGGAAAAATCGGATTTTTGCTCGGTGCCGGAAAAGACGGGGAAAAGTGCTATGTGGAATTTTTTGAAGAAGGCAAGGACGCGGCGATCCTGAAAGTGTCCAATACGGAATTCTCTGATCCGTACATCACCGATCAGCTCATCCGCAATGTGGCGGACCTCTCCGCTTATGTCGGCAAAAATATTTACATTCGCGCCACGGACAACGATAAGGGAGAAGCGGAAGACTATGCCTATCTCAATCTCGACGATTTCGTCGTCTATCAGACGGAAGCGGAAGTGACCGCCGCCGAGAAAGAACGCGCCGATAAACTGGATTCTCTGGGCGCGCCGGAATTTTCCGAGACGGAAACGGATACCACCATCAAGAACGGCGATTTTGAAGACGGCCTCAACAACTGGCTTTTGCTGGAAGGAACCGCTTTCGGCCCGGCTACAATTTCCGATTCCGATCTGCTGTTCTGGGGAAATCGTTCTTTCAATGCACAGGGCGAAAAATTCCTCAATGGTTATATGGCCGCCGAAAGCGCGACCGGGGCAATCCGTTCCACGAAGTTTACTTTGGCGGGCGACGGGATCATCAGCCTGCTTTTGGGCGGCTCCCCGCAGAGTTCCATCTATGTGGCCGTGTGCGACGGCAATACGGATGAGGAACTGTTCACCGTTTCTCCCGCAGAGCATTTTGTCGATCCCGAATTGTCCGAGAATATGCTCCGCAAGTATATCGACGCTTCCGATTATATCGGGAAAGTGCTGTATATCAAGATCGTGGACGGCGCGAATGCCTCTCCGTTCGGCGCTGTGACGGTGGACGACATCCGCGTGAGCATGACGGAAGAAGAGACGCTTGCACTCATGCAGGAGGACTATATCTGGGCGCAGGGCCTGGGCAGCGACGGGGTTGCCTCGGCGACGCAGGAATATTACAGCCTGTATGATTATCCGTATGACTTGCCGGTGTTCCGGTTTACGTCCTATGCGCGCAACCGCGCAATCAAGACGAATCCGTCCGTCGATCTTACCGCTTATCTCGACGGGGTCTCCGCGAGCTACGGCTCTGTTCCGGCTGACAGTTTCGCCTATTCGGTCGTCAAAGTGAGCGACGGAACGACGGAGTACGCCGAGAACTTTGAAGCCTTTGATCTGAGCAAACCCGGCATGTACACGGTCACCTATAAAGCTTCGTACGAACAATTGGAAGAGGAGGCAACTTTTATCGTCGAAGTCACGGACGCCTATCATCTGAGCAACGGCGGCTTTGAAACGGGAAATCTGGAAGGCTGGACATATACGGAAGGGACCGGGAACGGTCAGATTTCCGGCGCGAATGCGGTGATTTCCGACACGATCTGGTGGGGAGAGCGGCTCCCGTACAATCAGGGCGGAAACTATCATTTTGACGGTTGGAAAGCCAATGCGACGGAATCCTATGGCTATACGCTGAAATCTTCGACATTTACGCTGGGCGGAAGCGGTTGGATCAGCTTCAAAATGGGCGGAAATGCCGCCTGCGTGAAAGTATATAAGGCAGACGGGACACAGGTGGCGGAATATGCAAACACCGCGTTTGCCGACGTCTCCTTCCCCAACATCAACGAGGGGTGCCGGTTGGCGACGATGACGACGTTTGCCGCCGACCTGTCCGATTATCTCGGCGAAGAGCTGTATATCGAACTGTGCGACAAGGAATCGGCGTCCGGCTGGGCGGTGGCGTTCTTTGACGACATCGTGACCTATTACGAAACGGCGCCGGATATTTCCGCCCTGTCGGATGAAGTGGAGTTCTATTACAAGCCGGCGGACGGAGTACAGGAAACGGAGCCCACGAAATATGATATTCCCTGGGTGGAAGCAATCAATATTTATACGGTATAAATAAATATGCAGTATAAATAATTATTGGATTTGATTGACAATTGAACGGCTGTGTGTTACAATAAAATCATCCGAGAAGAAAATTTGAGATAAAATTATGGCAACGATAAAAGATGTCGCGCGCGTTGCGGGAGTCGGGGTAGGTACCGCCTCCCGCGCGCTGAGCGGAAACGGATCGGTAAGCGCTGAAACGAAAGTAAAAGTGGAAGAGGCTGCAAAGTCGTTGGGCTTTGTGCTCAATCAGGTTGCCCGCAATCTGAAAAAACAGTCCACGGGATGCGTTGCGATCATCATCCCCACCGTCGTGCATCCGTTTTTCGCCAAAATGGTATTTTATTGCGAAAGCGAATTGTATAATTATGACTATCGTCTGATCGTCGTGAATTCTCAGGACGATAAGAATAAAGAAACGCACATGCTGGAGATGATCCGTCAACAGCGGGTGGACGGGATTATTTTTATCACTCATTACGATCACGGCGATATTTCTTCCGATTTGCCCATCGTTTCGGTGGACCGGCATATCGGGGCGGGGTTTCCGTATGTGACCAGCGACAATTATGCCATGTCGAAAAAAGCGGTGGAAGAATTGTTGCGGAAAGGAGCGAAAAATATCGGCTGCGTCTGCGGCGCGACGGCGGTGGAATCGGAGACGAAATACCGCTATCTTGCCTATACCGATGTGATGAAAGCGCACAATCTGCCCGTGCGGCTCATGCTGAAACAATTCAAACACGGGCAGGAAATGCAGGTTTTGCGGGAATATTTCAAGGAATATCCCGAAACGGACGGTATTTTTACGGGCAGCGACATGCTGGCCTCGGCGGCTTATCATGTGGCAGGCCAAATCGGATTGCGCGTACCGGAAGATTTGCAGATTATCGGTTTTGACGGGGTTCTGGACGCCTGGGAATCGCATCCGCGCC